>NZ_JBHSFK010000022.1:0-190897 GCF_042653945.1 Streptomyces vulcanius
TCCTCCGCCAGGCCGCCGCCCACCCCGGCACCGCACTCGTCGAGATCTACCAGAACTGCAACATCTTCAACGACGGCGCCTTCGACACCCTCAAAAACCGCGAAACCGCCGAAGAAGCAGTCATCCGCCTCGAACACGGACAGCCCATCCGCTTCGGCGCCGACAGCGCGAAAGGCGTCGCACGCGATCCCGCCACCGGCGACCTACGGATCGTCCCCGGCGACGACCCCGACGTCCTGGTCCACGACGCGCACACCCCCTCCCCCACCACCGCCTTCGCGCTCTCCCGGCTCGCCGACCCGCAGACGTTGCATCACTCGCCCATCGGTGTCTTCCGCTCCGTCGAGCGGCCGGTCTACGACACGCTGATGGCCGAGCAGCTCGACACGGCCGTGGAACAGCACGACAAGGGGGACCTGGCCGCGCTGCTCGCCGGCGGGGACACCTGGACCGTCGTCGGCTGACCGGTCCAGGACCGGCTACGGTGCCGGGCCTCGTAGCTACAAGGCCCGGGACCGTGCGTCCCGGGCCTCGTCGTATGCCTCGCGGGCCTTCTCCACGTCGGCCATGCGCTCCCGGGTCCAGGTGGCCAGGTCCCGCACCTGCTCCGCCGCCTCGCGGCCGAGGTCGGTGAGGGAGTAGTCGACCCGGGGCGGGATGACCGGCTTGGCGTCGCGGTGGACCAGGCCGTCGCGCTCGAGGGTCTGCAGGGTCTGGGTCAGCATCTTCTCGCTGACCTGGCCGATCGCCCGGCGCAGCTCACTGAAGCGGTGGGGGCGGTCGAGGAGGTGGATCAGCGCCAGCACTCCCCAGCGGCTGGTGACGTGCTCCAGGACGAGACGGTACGGACACGTCGTCGCTTCCACACGTGGGATACGCGGAGTACTTACTGCCATGCAAGTACCTTACTTCAAAGTGGGTACTTTCGCAGAGTTAGCGCTCGCCCTATGGTTAGTGGCAGACCCGCAACCCCACGAGGAGTTCCTGAACCATGAGCATCGTCGTCACCGGAGCCACCGGACACCTCGGCCGCCACGTCGTGGAGCAGCTGCTGGAGAAGGTCCCCGCCGACCAGATCACGGCCGTCGTACGCGACGAGGCCAAGGCCGCCGACTTCGCCGCACGCGGCGTGAAGCTGGCGATCGCCGACTACAACACCCCCGAGACCTTCGACGGCGTGATAGCGGCCGGCGACAAGGTGCTGCTGATCTCGGGCAACGAGTTCGACAAGGGCCGCCCCGCGCAGCACCAGGTCGTCATCGACGCCGCGAAGGCGGCCGGTGCGGCGCTGCTGGCGTACACGGGCGCCCCGGGCTCGCTGACCGCGGCGCTGGCCGACGACCACCGCGTCACCGAGCAGGCCCTGATCGCCTCCGGCGTGCCCTACACGCTGCTGCGCAACGGCTGGTACCACGAGAACTACACCGAGAACCTCGCCCCGGTCCTGGAGCACAACGCCGTCGTCGCGGCGGCCGGTGAGGGCAAGGTCTCCTCCGCCTCCCGCGCGGACTACGCCGCCGCCGCGGTCGCCGTGCTGACCGGCGAGGGCCACGAGAACCAGACGTACGAGCTGGGCGGCGACGTGGCGTGGAGCTTCGCCGAGTACGCGGCCGAGCTGAGCGCGCAGACCGGCAAGGAGATCGCGTACAACTCGGTGCCCGCCGAGGTGCTCGTCGGCATCCTGACCGGTGCCGGGCTGCCCGAGCCGTTCGCCGCGATCCTCGCCGGCGTGGACGCGTCGATCGAGAAGGGCGAGCTGGTCGTCTCCAGCGGCGACCTGTCCCGGCTCGCGGGCCGCCCGACCTCTCCGATCTCCGAGGCGATCACGGCCGCACTCAAGGGCTGACACCCGGCTCGGAGCCCTCGGGCCTCCTCACCCCCGCCTGTCATGACCGTATGCCGATACGGGCATGACAGGCGGGGGTGCCCGGCGTTACCTTCGTCCACGCGTGCGTGAAGGCGCGTGGGGACATGAGAGGGAGGGGCGCCGGTGGCCGGGTCGTCGAGGGGTGAGGGCCGGATAGGCCTGCTGAACGGCTTCGCGGCATACGGGATGTGGGGGCTCGTCCCCCTGTTCTGGCCCCTGCTCAAGCCCGCCGACGCGGGAGAGATCCTCGCCCACCGCATGGTGTGGTCCCTCGTCTTCGTCGCCGTGGCGCTGCTCTTCGTACGGCGCTGGGCGTGGGCCGGTGAGCTGCTGCGCCAGCCGCGCCGGCTGGGGCTCGTGGTGATCGCGGCGGCCGTGATCACCGTGAACTGGGGCGTCTACATCTGGGCCGTGAACTCCGGGCATGTGGTGGAGGCTTCGCTCGGGTACTTCATCAACCCCCTGGTCACCATCGCCATGGGCGTGCTGCTGCTGAAGGAACGGCTGCGGCCCGTGCAGTGGGCGGCCGTCGGGATCGGCTTCGCCGCGGTGCTCGTGCTGACCATCGGATACGGGCACCCGCCGTGGATCTCGCTCTGTCTCGCCTTCTCCTTCGCCACCTACGGGCTGGTCAAGAAGAAGGTCAACCTCGGCGGGGTCGAGTCGCTGACCGCCGAGACCGCGATCCAGTTCCTGCCCGCGCTGGGCTATCTGCTCTGGCTGTCGGCGCACGGCGACGCCACCTTCGCCGCCGAGGGCGCCGGACACGCGGCCCTGCTCGCCTCGACCGGTGTCGTCACCGCGCTGCCCCTGGTGTGCTTCGGCGCGGCGGCGATCCGCGTCCCGCTGTCGACGCTGGGGCTGCTGCAGTACCTCGCCCCGGTGTTCCAGTTCCTGCTCGGCGTCGTCTACTTCGGCGAGGACATGCCGGCCGAGCGGTGGGCCGGGTTCGCGCTGGTGTGGCTGGCGCTGGTGCTGCTCACGGCCGACGCGTGGCGCTTCTCGCGGCGGCCGAAGGGGATTGAGGTTCCTCAGGTCTCCCAGCTCGGGTCCACTTCGGTGGACGTGTGATCAGGGGCTCCGCGCCCAAACCCCCATTCGGCCCCGAAAGGGCCTCGCCCTTTCCCGCCGGACGGGCCGAAAGCGCCGAAAAGGTGCCGTCGGCTGGTTGAGTGGACGGCATGACGCAGACTCCCGCCCCCATCCACTGGAAGCTCGTGGTCGACGCCGCCGACCCGCACACGCAGGCCGACTTCTGGGCCGCCGCGCTGCGCTACGAGGTCGAGGACAACAGCGCCCTCGTCGAGCGGCTGCTGGCGGCCGGTGCGCTGCCGGGTGCGGCGACGGTGGAGCACCATGGCCGTGCCGCCTTCCGCGACCTGATCGCCGTACGGCATCCCGACGACCCGTTCGACGCGGACAGCGGGACCGGGCTCGGGCGGCGGCTGCTGTTCCAGCGGGTGCCGGAGTCGAAGACCGTGAAGAACCGCCTGCATCTCGATCTGCATCCCGGGGCGGGGCTGCGGAGCGGTGAGGTCGAGCGGCTGACGGGGCTGGGGGCGACCGCGTTGCGGGAGGTCGACGAGCCGTCCGGGGCGTGGGTGGTGATGGCGGATCCCGAGGGGAACGAGTTCTGCGTGCAGTAGGCGCGCACGGGGGGGCTTCGGCGTCCGGTATGTGAACCCCATGTCCTGATCACGCCCTTGACGCGGTGTTGGTAAAGAGTTCACCATCCTGGAACCCCATTCACTGTGGAGTCCCTGTGATTCCCGGACTCCCAAGAAATTCGGAGCCCCCCACATGAAGCTCCCCGTTTCCGGGCGTACGGCGGTCGTCGGCGCCGTTTCTGTTGTCATGCTCCTGACTGGCGGATCGCTGGCAGGCGCGGCACCCGCAGCGCCGTCGGCTCTGGCTGCCGCCCCCGACATCCCGGTGGCGAACGTCAAGGCGCATCTGGCCCAGTTGCAGTCCATAGCCACCGCCAACGGCGGCAACCGCGCCCACGGCCGGACCGGTTACCGCGCCTCGCTCGACTATGTGAAGGCCAAGCTCGACGCGGTCGGATTCACCACCACCATCCAGCAGTTCACGTCCTCCGGCCGCACCGGCTACAACCTGATCGCCGACTGGCCCGGCGGCGACGCCAACCAGGTCGTCATGGCCGGCTCCCACCTCGACAGCGTCACGTCCGGCGCGGGCATCAACGACAACGGCTCCGGTTCGGCGGCCGTCCTGGAAGCCGCCCTCGCCGTGGCCCGGGCCGGCTACCAGCCCACCAAGCACCTGCGGTTCGCCTGGTGGGGCGCGGAGGAGCTGGGCATGGTCGGCTCCCGGTACTACGTCAACAACCTCTCCTCGGCCAACCGTTCACGCATCACCGGCTACCTCAACCTCGACATGGTCGGCTCGCCGAACCCCGGCTACTTCGTCTACGACGACGACCCGACCATCGAGAAGACCTTCAAGGACTTCTACGCCGGTCTCGGCGTCGCGACCGAGATCGAGACCGAGGGCGACGGCCGCTCCGACCACGCCCCCTTCAAGAGCGCGGGCGTACCGGTGGGCGGCTGTTCAGTGGCGCCGACTACATCAAGACGGCGGCGCAGGCGGCCAAGTGGGGCGGCACCTCCGGGCAGGCCTTCGACCGCTGCTACCACTCCTCCTGCGACAGCACCGCCAACATCAACGACACGGCCCTCGACCGCAGCACGGACGCGCTCGCGTACGCGTTGTGGACGTTGTCCAGCTAGGACCCCACCGAGTCGGGACCCCACCGGGTCAGGCTCCGGCGGCGCGGGCCCGTCCCGCGAGCCTGACCATCCGGGCGCGGGCCGACTCCAACTGCTCGGCGTCGTCCGCGGCCGGTCCGTCCTCGGTGGTCAACTCCGTCCACAGGCCGAGGAGTTCGGTCCCCAGGTTCAGACCCTGGAACGGGTCCCGTACGGCACGCCAGGCCGCCGCCGCGCTCAGGACGTTGCCGTACGCGGCCTCGCCGTCCCGCGTGCCGCGATGGATCCTGGCGAGGTCGAGGGAGACGTGGAAGGCGCGGAGCGGGTCGCCCGCCAAGTAGGCGATGTACGCGGTGAGTTCGCGCAGCCGGAGCACCTCGGCGTGCTCCGGCCCCAGCGTCGCCGACGCCTCCGTCACGGTCCGCTCGGCGAGCCCGGCCGCCACATCTATCCGACCGGCCCGCACGGCCTCGTTGATCCGGGCCATCGGCTCCGCGAGGAGTGCGGGTGCATCGCCGGCCCCGGGGAGGGTCCGGGGGTCGTCCCCGAGCACGGCCTCCGCGACGGCGTCGAAGCCGCGGGCGGGGGTGGGTTTGAAGTCGGGGTCAACACCGAGGCCGAGACCGAGACCGAGGTCTGCATCGGAATCAGAAACGGAACCGGAAGTGAAAGTGGAACCGGTGGCGTCCGTATCGGCATCGGGGCCGAGGGCGGGGCGCGCGTCCGGTGCGGGGGTGACTGTGGGCAGGGGTCGGGGAGCCGGTGCGGGGGCGGTCAGCGCGGCGGGGGCCTGTGCCGGTGCCGGGGGCTCGTCCGGCTGCCGGTCCATCTGCGGCGGCGGACCGAAGACTCCTGTGGGCGCGAGGACCGTACCGGGGAGCGCGACCGGCGCCTGGTCCGAAACCTCGTCCGAAGCCTCGGGCACGGCGGTGTCCTGCGGCTCCGGTGCAGGCGCCTCCGTCTCCCGTGCAGGCACCTCTGCCCGCACCTCCGTTTCCGGTGTCCGTGCCTCGATCTGGCGCAGGACGTGCGTCGCCCTGTCGCGCCGCGGCTCCAGGGACGCGGGCGGTGTGCGCAGCGGCTCGGCCGTGAAGTGGCTTGAGCCGTCCGGGTCCACGCGCAGGGGGACGACGTAGCCGATGCGTTCGTCGTGGACCGTGGCGAGGACGGCGTGTCCGGTGGCGAGGGCGATGCGGTGGAGGTGGCCCAGGACGGCGTGCTGGAGTTCCTCGCCGTCCGCCGGGGTGACCGGTACGCCGCCTATGCTCGTCGGTCCGCCCTCGCGGACATGGACGTCGAGCGGTGCGACCATGGCGGCCGGGCGCCCGGCGGGCTTCTGTTCCCGCTTCTTCTCGCGGCTGAGTCGAGACATCGGTTCCTCACTCGGATGCGTCGCCACGCTCCGGTCGTCCAGGTGCGCGTACGCGTGCACGTACTGTTGAGTCTCTCCGCTCGCCCCCGGTCGGGACGTCACCACGACGTCACAGCCTCGTTCCAGGACTTCCGGGAACCCGCATCCGGCCGGCGGAGGCGGCGGTCTCAGGGAGGGGGACGGGTCATGCGGACGACGGAGGAGCGGCGGGGGCCGGAGATCTGGCTCCGTGGGCCGGTCCCCGCGCCGGAACCGGCGCCGGGCCAGGTTCAGGTAGGGGGTTCGCACGCGGCCGTCGCCGGTCCGAGGCGCTTCTCCTGGCTGGCCACGCACGGCGGCGCCGGTGCCACCACGCTCGCGGCGGTCTACGGCGGACACGACTGCGGACGTGACTGGCCGGGCCCCGCCGATCCGCCGTCCGTGCTGCTCGTGGCGCGAACGCACGCGAGCGGGCTGGAGTCCGCGCTCCGGGTCCTGGAGGTGTTCCGGCGAGGGGAGGCTCCGCGCGGACTGGACCTGGACGCGGTGGTACTGGTCGCGGACGCGCCCGGACGGCTGCCCCGGCCCCTGGTCCAGCGCGTGCGGATCATCGAATCGGTGATCGACGTCTACCGCGTCCCGTGGGTGAACGACTGGCGCCTCGGCGACCTGAGCGGCGCACGGCCCCGCGAGACGGAGGCGCTGGCCCGCCTCACCGCCGTACGCCGCTGAGCGCCGGAACACCTCCTTCCGCGCACTCGGCCGACTCGTCTCTCTCCGCCGTCGGCATCGCCGCGGCCGTACGAACCGGGCGGCTGCGCGCTGTGGACGTCGTCGGTGCCGCCCTGGAGCGGATCGCGCGGGTCGACCCGGCCCTCCGTGCCTTCGCCGAGGTGTGGGAGGAGGCGGCCTTGGCGCGGGCGCGTGCGGTGGACGCGCGGGTCGGGGCGGGTGAGCCGCTGCCGCTGGCCGGGGTGCCGATCGGGGTCAAGGGGCGGCGGCAGGGGCTGCTTGCGGCGGGGCCGCTGCTCGCCGCCGGGTGCGTGCCGGTGGGGGCGACCGCCGTGCCCGGGCCCGGTACGCCCTGGCAGACCTGGGGACTCGGCGCGCACGGCCGTACCGTCAACCCCTGGCGGGCCGACCGCACTCCGGGCGGGTCCTCGGCCGGGTCTGCGGCGGCGGTGGCGGCCGGGCTGGTGCCGCTGGCCACCGGCAGCGACGGCGCGGGCTCGGTACGGATCCCGGCGGCCTGGTGCGGGGTGCTCGGCCTGAAGACGACGAACGGCCGGCTGCCGTCCCCGGACCGTACGGGCCTGGCGGCACCCGGAGTGCTCACCCGGTACGCGGCGGACGCGGAGGCGTACTGGCGGGTGATGGCGGGTGCGGGGGCGGGGGCGGGAACGAGTCCGGAGGTGGTGGCGGCGATGGGGACCCGTCCGGAGGTGGTGGCTCCTTCGGTGCCTGTCGCCGTCTTCTCGTCCGATCTCGGCTTCGCCTCGCCCGACCCCGAACCTCTGGCCCTCGCCCGGGCCGCCGTCGGGCGTCTCGCGGACGCCGGTGTCGTACGACTCCTGCCGGACGCCGCTCCGGTGCGGCTGGAGGATCCGGCGCCCGCGTGGCTCGCTCTGCGCGGACAAGGGAGGGACGGCGGCCGAGCGGGCGGGGACGTTCGCCGGATCCGGGAGGTGAACGATCTGCGGCTGGCCGCGCTCTTCGCCCGCGCCGACCTGCTCCTGACGCCCACCACGCCGAACGCCGCGCACGGTCACGAGGGCCCCGGCGACCGGTACTCGACCGCGCTGACCTGGGCGTTCAATCTGAGCGGCCATCCGGCGATCAGCATCCCGGCGGGCCTCGGTGCAGACGGGTGTCCGGTGGGGTTGCAGATCGTCGCGGGACACGGGAGGGAGCCGCTCCTGCTGGCGCCGGCCCGGGCGGCCGAGCTCTCCCTTCCCTGATTACTTGCTCATGCATATAATGCATGAGCGGATTACCTCTGCACGCCGATTTCCTGGGGGATCTCATGACGCGCCGTTTCCTCTTCGTACTGGGCAGCAGCCGGCCGGACGGCAACACCGAACTGCTCGCCCGCAGGGCCGCCGAGCAGCTGGGCCCGTCCGTCGACCAGACCTGGATCAGCCTTGCCGAGCACCCGCTGCCGGACTTCGAGGACCTGCGCCACGACAGCGACCACCTCCGTCCGACGGACGGCACCCCGGCGCTCCTCCTCGACGCGACCCTCGCGGCGACGGACGTCGTGATCGTCTCCCCGCTGTACTGGTACTCGGTGTCCGCGCACGTCAAGCGCTACCTCGACCACTGGTCGGGCTGGCTGCGCACCCCCGGCGTGGACTTCATGGCGACCATGGCCGGACGCACCCTGTGGGGTGTCACCGCGCTCGCCCATGAGGAGGCCGAGGTCGCCGACCCGCTGGTCGGCACGCTCAGCAACTCCGCCGCGTACCTCGGGATGCGGTTCGGAGGCGTGCTGCTCGGCAACAGCAGCAAGCCCGGTGACGTCCTGAGGGACGCCGAGGCCCTCGCCCGCGCCAAGACGTTCTTCGCCGGAGCCGCCCCGCTCGCCCGCTTCCCTTACGAGGCCGACGCCGCGTGACCCGGTGTCTGGCTACAGCTACGCGGTGATGTCCTTCGCCGCGAAGCGTGCCCAGGCAGCCGAGCCGAACACCGCTGCGTACAGGGCCTGGAGGCCGAGGTTCTTCACCAGCTCGTCCCAGTACACGGGTTCGCGCATGAGGTCGGCGAAGGACAGCCAGTAGTGGGAGAACAGGTAGGGGTGTATCGCGTGGAGCTGGGGGATCTGGTCGACGATCTGGACCGTGATCAGCAGGCCCACCGTGGTCGCCATCGCCGCGATGCCGCTGCTGGTGAGGGTGGAGACGAACAGGCCGAGCGCCGCCACGCCGATCAGTGAGGCGGCGACGACCAGCGCGATCAGCAGGGCCCGGCCGAGTCCGTCGGTGAAGCTGATCGTGGTGCCGGAGATCGTGGTCAGGTCGCCCAGCGGGAACAGCAGCGCCCCGACCGTGAGCGCCGAGAGCGCGACCACGAGCGTGGCGACCAGACAGAAGGCCAGCACGGTCGCGTACTTGGTGAGCAGCAGACGGGTGCGGCCGGCCGGGGCGACCAGAAGGTAGCGCAGGGTCCCGGAGCTCGCCTCGCCGGCGATCGCGTCGCCCGCGACGACACCGATGGCCATCGGCAGGAAGAACGGCAGTGTCGCGGCCAGCGCGGTGAAGACCAGGAACAGGCCGTTGTTGGTGACCTGCGCGATGAACGCCGGGCCGCCGCCCCCGCCGCCGCCTCCTCCCGGCCCGGCCGGTGATCCGTCGCCCGTCTCGATCCTGACGGCGATGCCGACCAGGACCGGCACGGCCGCCAGCACACCTAGCAGGGCGAGGGTGCGCCAGCGGCGGAAGGTGACCAGCAGTTCGCTGCGGAGGAGACCGAAGGTCCACCACATGCTCGGCGGACCGACCGCTTCAGCCCGCGACATCGAACCCCTCCCCCGTGAGCGCCATGAACGCGTCCTCCAGGGAGGCCCGTTCGACGGCGAAGCCGCGGACACGGACGCCGGCCGTGACCAGCGCGGCGTTCACCTCGGCGAGATCGCGGTCCGGCGGGTCGGCGCTGACCCGGTCGTCGCCTGCGGACACGTCCCCCGCGCCCTGTTCCTTCAGCACCCGCGCCGCGTCGGCGGTGTCGGGCGTGGTGACGACCAGCCGGCCGCGCACGCCCGCCGCGAGCTCGGCGACCGACCCCTGGGTGATCAGCCGGCCCTGTGCCATCACCGCCGCGTGCGTGCACACCTGCTCGATCTCGTCCAGCAGATGGGAGGAGAGGAAGACGGTGGTGCCGTCCGAGGCCAGCTCCCGTACCAGGGAGCGGATCTCCCGCATGCCCTGTGGGTCCAGGCCGTTGGTCGGCTCGTCCAGGACGAGGAGCCGACGCGGCCGGAGGAGCGCGGCGGCGAGGCCCAGCCGCTGCTTCATGCCGAGCGAGTACGCCCTGGCCTTCTTGCCGGCCGCCGCCGTCAGTCCCACCCGCTCCAACGCGGCCGTGACGCGTGTGCGCCGGGTGCGCGGGTCGGCGGTCGGGTCGGCGGCGTCGTAGCGCAGGAGGTTGTCGCGGCCGGAGAGGAAGCCGTAGAGGGCGGGGCCCTCGATGAGGGCCCCGACGTGCGGCAGGACCCCGCGCACCGCCCGGGGCATGGGCTGCCCCAGGACGCGCGCCGAGCCGGACGTGGGCTCGATGAGCCCCATCAGCATGCGGATCGTGGTCGTCTTGCCGGAGCCGTTCGGCCCGAGGAAGCCGAAGACGCTGCCCTCCGGGACGCTCAGGTCGAGGCGGTCCACGGCGGGCCGGCCGCCGCGGTAGCGCTTGGTCAGGCCGTGGGTGCGGATCACCGGTTCGTCGTCCATGAGCCGCCCCTCAGCCATGCGCTCCCCCTTGCCTCAGGCCCCCAAGGCTACTTACTTCCCGGTGTTCGCCGCCTTCACCAGCGCGTCCTTGGTGACCGCACCGACGTAGACCTTGCCGTCGTCCGTGACCAGGGCGTTTATCAGGCGGGTGGAGAAGACCGTGCCCGAGCCGAACTTGCCGCTCACCTTGTCCCCGAAGGAGCCGAGGAAGCCGCTGAGGGCGCCGCCGGCATCGGAGCCGAGTTCGGAGTTCAGCTCGGAGTCGGAGGGAACTCCCGCACCGCCGGTCTCGAAGACCGCCACCGAGGTCCAGCCCTTGCCGAGGACGTCGGGCTCGTCGGCGTTCGGAGTGCCGTGCGAACCGTCCCGGCCCTCGAGGCCGTCGAGGCCGTCGAGCTCCTTGGCGAGCTCGTCGTCGGACATCCCGAAGTCCTCCGACGCGGTCCCCTCGTCGTCCCCCTCGGTGACCTTCGCGCCCTTGGGCGGGGTGAAGTCGAAGGTAGAGGCGGCGGGCTTGGCGAAGGTGACCTGGGTGAAGCCGGCGTCCACGACGGCGGCGCCGCCGCTCGCGGGGGTCAGCGTGAACTTCAGCGGCAGGCCCGTCTTCGCGTCGACGGCCACGCTGATCGCGCCGACCGTGGAGCCGGACTGCTTCGGCTTGATCAGCAGCTTGTAGGCGTCCCGGCCGGCCACGTGCACGGTGCCGTCCACGGTGACCGAGGTGGTGTCGTCGACCGCCTTGAGGGCGTCCTCGGTGAGGTCCTTGGGCGTGGCGGGGGTCTCCGCGTCCTTGGAGCTCTCGTCGACGGTGGAGTGGTAGACCTCGTTGGACGCGCTGTCGTAGCCCCAGACGTTCTTGCCGTTGTGGATGACGCTGTACTCCGCCGCGTTCTCCAGCAGGGAGAGCTTCTGGCGGTCGGGGCCGTCGGCGGCGACGCGCAGGGTGTGGGTGCCTGCGGCGAGCTCGGTGAGCTTGGTGGAGGGGTCGGCGGACGAACCGTCGCCGCCGCCCGCTCCGGTGGCGCCGGAGAGCAGGCTGCTCTCCAGCCCGCCGAGGTCCGGCAGGCCCAGGTCGGTGGTGATCTTCACGGTGCCGGACAACTGCTCCACGTCCGACGCGGCGATCTTGTCGAGGAGCTGCTGTGCGGTGATCTTCGGCAGATCGGGGTCGCCCGAGTCGGCGAGCGCCGGGACCAGCCCGATGGTCGCCGCCGCGACGCCGATCACGGTGACCGGAACGACGTACCGCACGGCCTTGCGGCGCCCGAGGCGCGGGTCGGCCGCGTCTCCGGCGGTCGTGATGTCGTCGGATGCGTTCGGTGCCATGTGTGCCTTACCTCCGTCGTCGGCGGCGGCTGGTCATCTCGCGATGTAACGTCCCCACCCCGAGCCGCCATTCTCACCCGAATCGGTGAGCGGTGGTGTTTTCCCTGGTTCCCATCTGACCAAATCGCACACGAAGAAGCGTCAGACCCGGGAGCCAACTCCGCGTACGTCTGGGGTATGACGTCGAGGGCCGCGGCGTACTCCCGACCCGTAGGGGTCACCCCCGGCAGGCCGCGTCCCGCAAGGGCCGGCGCCCTCCCGGAGAACCCGGCGCGGCGTCGGTCAGCCGGCGCGGTGGACCACCGCGTCGCAGAGTTCCGTCAGGGCCGCCTTCGCGTCGCAGTCCTTGAGGGGGGCCAGCGCCGCCCGGGCCTCCTCCGCGTACCGCACGGTGTCGCGGCGGGCCTGCTGGAGCGCCGGATGGGCGCGCAGGGCCGCGACCGCCTCCGCGAGCTTGGCGTCGTCGCTCAGGTCGGAGTCGAGCAGCTCGCACAGCGCGACGTCCTCGGGCAGCGACTGCTGCGCCGCCCGCTCGCGCAGCCGCAGCACCGGCAGCGTGGGGACGCCCTCGCGCAGGTCGGTGCCGGGGGTCTTGCCGGACTCGTGGGAGTCGGAGGCGATGTCCAGGACGTCGTCCGCCAGCTGGAAGGCGGCGCCGAGCCGCTCCCCGTACTGGGTGAGCACGTCGACCACGGTGTCGTCGGCGCCCGACATCATCGCGCCGAAGCGGCAGGAGACCGCCACCAGGGAGCCCGTCTTGCCGCCGAGGACGTCCAGGTAGTGCTCCACCGGGTCACGGCCGTCGACCGGGCCCGCCGTCTCCAGGATCTGGCCGGTGACCAGCCGTTCGAACGCCTCGGCCTGTACGCGGACCGCCTCGGGGCCGAGGTCGGCGAGGATGTGTGAGGCGCGCGCGAAGAGGAAGTCGCCGGTGAGGACGGCGAGCGAGTTCCCCCAGCGGGCGTTGGCGCTGGGCACCCCGCGCCGGACCGCCGCCTCGTCCATGACGTCGTCGTGGTACAGGGTCGCCAGATGGGTCAGTTCCACCACCACGGCCGACGGTACGACCCCGGGCGCGTACGGGTCGCCGAACCGCGCCGCGAGCATCACGAGGAGTGGCCGGAATCGCTTCCCTCCGGCTCGCAGCAGATGCTGGGCCGCCTCCGTGATGAACGGCACCTCACTCTTGGTGGCCTCGAGCAAGCCTTCCTCGACAGCCGCCAATCCGGCCTGGACATCGGCTTCCAGAGCCTGGTCCCGCACGCTCAGCCCGAACGGCTCGACGACGGTCACGAGGAGTCTCCTGTCTGCTGGTGTCTGCTGGCGATTACGCGGTTTGTCGATAGGTCTCTGAGCTCACTCAAGTCAGCGTATCCGGTCATGTTTCGATCACCACGAGCCCCCACGGTTACAGCTCGGGCGGTCTCACCGGGAAGCGGGCACCCCTTACGCGGCCATCTGGGTTTATTACCCGTTTCGCCCTTCTTGTGGAAGCCGGTGAGTTGGCTCACTCGGCCGGACGAACCGACCCTCCCCGGGTTCCCGTTCCCCGCACCCCGACCCCTCTCACCCGTCAAGCGAGTTGACGCTTTGCAGCAACAAAGGATCAAGTACCTCATAAGCCACAGACCAAGGTCAATAGGGGTCATCTGTGAATCCGCCACTTGTTCCGGACATGTGCTCTCGCATACGTTCCCGGCCTGTCGAGCGGACGCCTAATCCTGCCGCCGCTCCGACACCCACCTAGAACGCCATGGCAGGAGCGGGGGAACCAGGTAAGTCGCCGGACCGGATGTTTCATTTCACATGGGGCATTCCGTTACGGCTTGGGGTGAAGCCGCGTCCCTCCCCGGGACGCGGCCGGGCAGCTCCCGCCCGAACCCGACAGCTCACCTCGCAGGCGACGGAGAGGACACTTCGCCATGCCTGCTGCCGCTCAGAACCGCGGTCCCCGCCGCCTCGCCCGCACGCTCGCCGTCGCCGCCACCGGCGCGGCCGTGCTCGCCCTTCCGCTCATCGGCGCCACCGGCGCCTCCGCGGCCACCACCGCGACCACGGCCACGACGGTGACGACCGCCGGATACGCCAACAACCTCGACGGGTGGATCCGCGAGTCGCTCGCGATCATGGCCCAGAAGGGCATCCCCGGCACCTACAACGGCATCTACCGCAACGTGATGCGGGAGTCCTCGGGCAACCCGAACGCCATCAACCTGTGGGACTCCAACGCCGCCGCCGGCACCCCCTCCAAGGGCCTGCTCCAGACCATCGACCCGACCTTCCAGGCCTACCACGTGGCCGGCACGTCGTGGGACCCCTACGACCCGGTCGCGAACATCACCGCAGCCTGCAACTACGCGGCGGCGCGCTACGGCTCGATCGACAACGTCTTCGGCGCGTACTGACCCAGGCGCCTCACGGCCAGAGACGTTCGAGGACGACGGCCACGCCGTCGTCCTCGTTCGACGTCGTCACCTCGTCGGCCACCGCCTTGAGTTCGGGATGCGCGTTGGCCATCGCCACCCCGCGGGCGGCCCAGTCGAACATCGGGATGTCGTTGGGCATGTCACCGAAGGCGATGGTGTCCTCGGGCCGCAGCCCCAGGTGTTCGGCGGCCAGGGCGAGGCCCGTCGCCTTCGTGATCCCGCACGGCTGGAGCTCCACCGTGCCGGGACCCGACATGGTGACGGTGGCGAGCGAACCGACCACCGCGCGGGCCGTGGCCGCCAACTCGTCGTCGGACAGGGCGGGATGGCGCAGCAGCACCTTGCTGATCGGCGCGCACCACAGGTCGTCGCGGTCGCCGACGCGCAGGGCGGGCAGGGTCGGGTGCGGCATCGTGTAGCCGGGCTCGATGAGCGTCAGCCCGTCGACACCGTCCTGGTCCACGGCCGCGTACACCTCCCCGATCTCGGCCTCGATCTTGCCGATCGCGGTCTCCGCCAGCTCCCGGTCCAGGGTGACCGACCACAGCAGACGGTCGGCACCGACGTCGTACAGCTGCGCGCCCTGGCCGCACACCGCGAGCCCTCTGCTGTGCAGCCGGTCGAGCAGCGGCCGTACCCGGGGCGCGGGCCGGCCGGTCACCACCAGGTGGCGCGCCCCGGCGGCCGACACCCGCGCGAGCGCGGCGAGCGACCGGTCGGAGAAGGTGTCGTCGCCGCGCAGCAGCGTTCCGTCCAGGTCGGTGGCGATGAGGGAGTACGCGGTGCGCGAGGCATTAGCGGTGGGTGCGGCCATGATCAGAGAATACGGATCCCGCACCCTGCGGACTCGACGCGAATCGAACGAGGCCGAAGTCCGGCACGCTTGTGCCAACTCCCCTTTGATTGTTGACCGGAGACGCCCACGACGATCCGGTGCTCTCACCGTTCGCCCGCATCGCCGGGTACAGACCGGTTAAAGACCTCTGCACCGATTGGCAACAACTTGCTCCACTACCTACCGTGCGCCCGGTTGGTAGCGGTACCTTCCCTGTGTCCAGGGGGGACTTGATCGGGGGGTCAGGTTGAGCAGTGGGCGCATTCGTGTGCTGAGTCCTGAGGATCTCGGCGAGGGGGAACGGAGTCGGTGGCGCGCGCTGCGCGCAGTGTCGACCGCACCGCGCAACCCGTTCATGGAACCGGAGTTCACCGAAGCAATGGGCCGCGTACGGCCGCGTACGCGGGTGGCAGTGGTGTACGAGGGGCGCGAGCCGGTCGGCTTCCTGCCCCACGAGCGCGGCCCGTTGGGCCGGGGCCAGGCACTCGCGTACGGCGTGTCCGACGCGCAGGGGGCCGTACTCGCCCCCGGGCTGAGCATCGACACCGACGAACTGATGCGGGAGTGCTCCCTGTCCACCTTCGCCTTCGACAACCTGGAGGCGGAACAGGGCCTGTTCGTGCCGCACGCCGCCGCCGAGTACAGCGCCTATGTCATCGACGTCGAGAAGGGCTACGAGACGTACGAGTCCGTCCTGCGGGCCCAGTCGCCGAAGTTCCTGAAGACCACACTCGCCAAGGAGCGCAGGCTCGGCCGCCAGGTCGGGGAGGTGCGGTTCGTGTTCGACGAACGCGACCCCGCCGCGCTGCGCACGCTCATGGCGTGGAAGTCGGCCCAGTACCGCAGGACCGGCCGCCGGGACCGGTTCTCGCAGGAGTGGATCACCCGGCTCGTGCACACGCTGCACACGACGCGCGCGCCGGAGTGCGCCGGCACGCTGTCCGTCCTGTACGCCGGTGACGAACCGGTCGCCGCGCACTTCGGGTTACGTTCAGCCACCGTCCTGGCCTGCTGGTTTCCGTCGTACGACACGGAGTTGTCGAAGTACTCACCGGGCCTGGTGCTGCATCTGCGGATGGCCGAGGCCGCCGCCGCCGAGGGGATAGGCCTGCTCGACCTGGGGCGGGGCGCGGCCGAGTACAAGGAGTCGCTGAAAACCGGGGAGACCCCCGTGTACGAGGGAGCGTGGACGCGCCCGGGGGCGGGCGCCGCGCTCCACTGGCTCAGCCGTGAGCCGGCGCGCCGCGCGCACCACTTCGTGCGCGGCCGGCCGAGGCTCGCCGCGCTCGCCGCACGGTCCTTGAAGGGGGCGGGCCGGCTGCGCCGGTCATGACGATCGTCCTGGCCCAGGGGGGGTTCATGTCACACGCGACACGCGTACAGCAGGAGACAGAGACGTTTCTCGGCATCGGACCAGTGCAGGTCGCCGAGCTGGAGCTGGACGGAGGAGGGGTCCTCAAACCCGGCCCGGGCAGCCCGCCCGTCACGCACGGCGACGTGTTCCTGCTCGTGAGGCGGGGCGGGCGCCCGGTCGGGACACTGCTCGGGTCGGTACCGGAGGGAGCCGATCCGAGGACGGTGCTCCTCACGTCGGCGGCCCGTGAGCACGCTCCCGAGACGTCGCCGCCCGTACCGGCGCCCTCCGCCGCGCCACTGTCGGTGTCCGTCGTCATCGCCACCCGCGAGCGCGCCGACCGGCTCGCCCACGCCCTCGACTCGATGCTCGCCCAGGACCACCCCGACTTCGAGATCGTCGTCGTCGACAACGCGCCCGTCACGGACGCGACCCGGGAACTGGTCGAACGCAAGTACGCCGAGCGCGTGCGGTACGTGACCGAGCCGGTGCCCGGGCTGGCCGTCGCGCACAACACGGGCGTCGCGGCGGCGCACGGCGAGGTGATCGCCTTCACCGACGACGACGTCGTGGCCGATCCGCGCTGGCTCACCGAACTCACCGCGTCCTTCGGCTCCGATCCCGGCCTCGGCTGCGCCACCGGGCTGATCCTGCCGGCCCGGCTGCGCACGCCCGCCCAGGTCCTCCTGGAGAGCCACGGCGGCTTCGCGAAGGGCTTCGCGCCGCGCACCTACGACCCCGCCGACCCGCCCGCCGGCGAGCCGCTGTTCCCGTTCACCGCGGGCCGGTTCGGCTCCGGCGCCAACATGGCCTTCCGTACACAGGTGCTGCGCGCGGTCGGCGGCTTCGACCCGGCGACCGGCGCGGGCACCCTCGCGCGCGGCGGCGACGACCTCTACGGGTTCGTCCGCGTCCTCGCCGAGGGGCACCGGCTGCACTACACGCCGTACGCCCTGGTCTGGCACCACCATCGGGAGACCTGGCGGGACCTGGAGACCCAGGCGTACGGCTACGGCGCCGGCCTCACCGCCTACCTCACCGCCGTCCTCGTCAACCGGCCCGGGCTGCTGCCCGCGTTCCTCGCCCGACTGCCCAGGGGGCTGGCCTACGCGCGGACGCTGACCGCGAGCCGGGCGGCGGAGAGCGGTCAGGACACGGGTCCCGGCGGGCACGATCACCGCACGCACGCGTGGCCAGGGCGACTGTCCCGGCTCCAGCGGCGCGGCATGCTGTACGGGCCGCTCGGCTATCTGCGGGCCCGGCGCGCACTGCGGGTGCGGGGTGCGGCGCGATGACGGCGGGCGCGCACAGAGGCGACGGCGGTTCCGCCAGAGCGGGTGTCGCCGGCATCCCGGTGTTCCTGTACCACGCCGTGATGGAGGACCCGCCGGACTGGATCGCCGAGTTCACCGTCAGCCCCAAGCAGTTCGGCGAGCATCTGGACGCCGTCGTCGGCAGCGGGCGTACTCCGATCACCATCAGCGCGCTCGCCGAGCATCTCGCGGGGCGGGCGCCGCTGCCGCCCCGCCCTGTGCTGCTCACCTTCGACGACGGGTTCGCCGACCTGCCCGGTCCGACCGCCGAGGCGCTGGCGGTGCGCGGGCTGTCGGCCACCGCCTACCTCACCACCGGCGCGATCACTCCGGGCGGGCGCAGTCTGCTGCCGCCCGCGCCGATGATGACGCTGACGCAGGCGGCACGCCTGGAGCAGTACGGCATGGAGGTCGGCAGCCACACCGTCACGCACGCCCAGCTGGACACCCTCGCGCCCCGGGCGCTGGCGCACGAACTGCGCGCCTCCCGCTCGGCGCTGGAGGAGGCCCTCGGCCACCCGGTCCGCCATCTCGCCTATCCGCACGGCTACAACAGCGGGCGGGTGCGGCGGATGGCGGTCGCCGCCGGCTACGAGACCGCCACCGCCGTGCGCCACGCGCTCAGTTCGGACCGCGACGAGCTCCACCGCATCGCCCGGCTCATCGTGCGCCGCGGTCACACCGTCGGTGACGTCGAGGACTGGCTGGCCGGTCGGGGGGCGCGGATCGCGCCGTACCGCGACAGTGCGAAGACGGTCGCCTGGCGGTGGTACCGGCGGGCCCGCGCGGCGGCACGCGGGTCCGTGTTCGCGGGGTGACCCCCCTCCATCCGGTCACCCCGGCTCGGGTCACCCCGGCTCGGGCCCTCTCGGCTCGGGTCACCCCGGCTCGGGCCCTCTCGGCTCGGGTCACCCCGGCTCGGTTATCTCAGCGGCTGGTTGAGGTAGGGGTCGGAGACCGCCTTGCGCAGGCTGTCCCAGGACTCGTCGCCCGCCACCGCCAGGTCGCAGTGCGGTCCGGGGTCGCGGTAGTTCCACTGGAGGGCGGCCTTGACCCCGGTCAGGCTCTTCAGCACGCCCGGCACCTGCGCATACCACTCGGCCTGCCGGTCCGGCCGCGACGGGTCGTTCGCCGTGCCGAACTCGGACAGCATCAGCGGCTTGTCGGCGGAGATGTTCCTGCGTATCCAGTCGTGGGTGGCCCGCTGGGTCTGGGCGAAGGACATCCAGTCCGCCCGGTGGCACTTGTAGTAGTTGTACTGGTTGTAGGCGACCCAGTCGGCGTAGTCGTCGCCGGGGTACATCCGCTTGATCAGGTCGGCGTGCCCCAGGTAGCCGGTGGTGATCCAGGTCCACACCACGTTGGTGACGCCCAGTTCCCGGAACCGGTCGTGGATGTGCCGGTAGGCCCTGACGTAGTCCTCCGGGGTGCCGCTGGCCGGCGTGCGGGTGTCCATCTCCAGGTCGAAGGAGAGGAAGATCTTCTTCCCGTACGCCTTCACACGCCGGGCCTGCACGTCGATGACCGACGCGTCCAGGTCGCCGTCGGCTATCTGCTTCCAGGTGGGTTGCTGCGCCTTGGTGCCGCCCCACCACTTGCTCTCCCAGGACAGCAGCAGGAGGTGATCGTCGGCGGCGACGCGTTTCTCCTCGTCGGTGAGCAACTGCCCTTCCAGTCGCCCTCCTTGGACCAGGGACATGTCGTGGTACGTGTACACGATGTCGAGCTTGCGGCCCACCTTCTGCTCGTAGGCGCTGACCTTCTGGGCAAGGTTCCCCTTGCTGTGCGGCACGAACGCGCCGAACCAGGCCCCGCAGGGCGGT
Organism: Streptomyces vulcanius; assembly: GCF_042653945.1. Classification (NCBI taxonomy): domain Bacteria; kingdom Bacillati; phylum Actinomycetota; class Actinomycetes; order Kitasatosporales; family Streptomycetaceae; genus Streptomyces; species Streptomyces vulcanius. The sequence goes on from NZ_JBHSFK010000022.1 coordinate 19,464, forward strand.
TCGAGCAGCACCGTCGGGGCGCACCGCCCGCCGAGCGCCGAGGGCCGCGACGCGACGGTCTGCCCCGGCCCCGAGTCGTCGGCGGACTCGTGACGGATGATCAGTACGGCGGCCAGGACCGCGGTCAGGACGGTGCAGAGGCCGGCGACCACCGCGAGATTCAGTGGGTGCCTTGCTTGACGAAAGGGGAGTTTTCCGTTGCGAAGTGCGTGTTTCCCATGGCGAAAGGGGTGGAGCAACCTCACGTGGCCATACCCTTCCCAGTCCTTTGCGGGGAGGCGCGCAGCCGCGGGCAGAACGCGGCGACCGTGGTCAGCAGCGTCAGTGTCAGCAGAACGCGCTGCGCGCTGAAGGCGTGCGTGGCGATGAACACCGTCGCGACGAGCAGGATGATCGCCACGCTCAGGAAGACGATCAGCATCAGCCGCTCCAGCAGGTCGGAGTGGCGTTCGAAGGCCGGGTCCCGGCGCTCGACGGGCCCCTCGGCGGGGCGCGCGCCGAGCGCGGGCCCGCAGATTCTGACCAGGGCCGCGCCCGGCCCGGCCGCGACGAAGACGGTCATCGCCGCGATCCGCAGCGCGGAGCCCTCGGGCAGCGCGAGCGCGGTCAGGGCCAGCCAGCCGCCGAACGGCGGCAGCATCCGCACCATGAGTTCCTGCGGGGTCATCGGCCTGCCTCCTTCGGTTCCTTGAGCACGTAGGCGGACCCCGCGCTGTTCTCCGCGACCCGCTCGAACAGCGGGGACGCCGCGACCGATCCCTCTATGCGGTCCAACTGGGCTTTGGTGAGCAGCCCGTTCATCTCGGAGTCGGCGAACTGGCCCCGGGTGAACAGCACATAGGCCCGGCCGGGCGACTCCACGGACGACATGTCGCTCGCCAGGGTGGCCGCCGGGCTCTTCACGATGAGGTCGACGTGTGTCTTGCCGTCGTCGAGGAACCAGTAGTGGTCCACCCGCCAGTAGTCGTCGTACGCGAGCGGGTAGTTGCGGTCGGCGGCGACGACCAGGGAGTCGTCCGGCGCCTTGTCGAAGACCTGCTGGACGAGGGCGACCTCGGCTGGTGGGAAGTAGCTGAGGCGGTCCTTGCCGGAGTAGCTCGGCACGAACGCGAGTGTCCCGGCGAGCAGGGCGAGCAACGGCAGCCACACGAACCGGCGGGGCTCCGGCCGGACGCCCTGTGTCTCGACGGCCGTCAGGGTGCGCACCTGGGGCAGCAGGGCCGCCGCGGCGAAGAAGGCGGCGCCGGGCAGCATGAACATCAGTACCCGGAAGATCATCTCGCTGCCGTAGCTGCTCGCCACGAACATCGGTAGCGGGGCCAGGGCGAGTAGCAGCAGAGGCTGGGCGCGGTGGCGCAGCACGGGCCGGCGCAGCACGCCGACGGCGGCGAGCAGCAGCACCGAGCCGGACAGCAGCCGGGCCGCCCAGGACGCCGTCACCGCTCCGGCACCGGTGGGGGTGGCGCCGTAACCGGTCTCTACGTTGGCCCCGACGTCGCCGATGGAGCGGAGCATGTCGGGCATGGTGGCGGACAGGAAGGGCAGCGCGGCCGTGAGGCACCAGGCCAGGAAGACCACCAGGGTGGTGAACAGCGGGACCTTGTCGCGGTAGCGGCGGACGAAGAACAGGACGGCCAGGGACACCACGAGCATGCCGGGGGTGAGCTGGTGGGTGATGACGATGGCCACCACCAGCAGGGTGAGCAGGACCGTCCACACCGCCTGCCGCTGGGTGCCGGCCGGTCCGCGGCCCGCGTACCGGCGCAGCACGACGGCGAGCACGCCGAGGTGCAGGGCGAAGGCGACCGACTGGGGCGAGAAGTAGTCCTGGCCGACCCAGTTGGCGATGCAGAAGAGCCAGACCGAGAGCCAGATCAGCCGCCGGTCCTCGGTGAAGGTGCGGTAGATCAGCAGCAGCGGGAGCAGCAGCATCAGGCTGGAGACCAGCGGCCACCAGGCCATGAACTGCGCGGCCGAGTCCACCCCGAACAGCCGTACCAGCGTGGCCTGCGCGGCGAAGAAGCCCGGCCACTGGTCGTAGACGGCCATGTCGCCGAGGACGTCCGCGTTCTGCAGGTGCCCCGCGGTCAGCAGGTGGTCGATGACCGCGTCGTGCTTCCACGCCCACGCGTACAGCGGCGTCGGGTACACCACGGCCTGGGTGGCCCGCTCCATCACCAGCAGCCCGAGCACATACGCGGGCGCCCAGCCGGGGTGGCGGTGCGGGCCGCGCAGCGTGATCCAGAAGCCGCAGGTGAGCAGCGCGAGCCCGGCCCAGAACGTCGGGTGCACCGCGCTGACCAAGCCGAAGTCGTCCAGGTGGGAGACGTCGGTGTGGGTCACGGCGTAGCCCCACAGGGCGAGCGCGCCGAGCAGCGCGACGGCCGGCCACAGCCCGGACTCGCGCCAGGGGCGCGCGGGCGGCAGGTCGGAGAGGTCGGTCACGGACTCGGCCCCCACCGAGCCGTGCGACTCCTGGGTGACCGTGGTGGCCCGGCCCGGCCCGGGCGCGGACGCGGCTGCCTCACCGGAGGCGCGCGCCGTGCCGAGCGCGAGGGTCGTGTCGGTCCCCGGGCTCGGACCCGGCACGGGATCCGGTTCGGATCTCCTTCGTGGAGTGGTTGGCGGACGCACGACAGGTTCCCCCCTGCGGTTCGGCTCCGAGGCTTGGTCGGTCCCTTGGTCAATCGCTTGGTCAGTCGCTGGGTGGGGCGCCGGATCCGGCGGTCACGCGTGTCACGGACGGTTCGGAAGACTCTGCAGACACGGGTGACCGGAGCGGATCGCGGCCGGGCTCCGCCGGTGGCTCTTCGCGGTGGAGCGACAGAAGCAGGACGAGCAGGAACAGCAGCAACATCAGAGGCAGCGCGACCGGAGCGAGCGTCTCGCGCCCCGCCCAGCCCCCCATGGCGACGAGGAAGACGACCCCCCAGCGCGCCTCCCACGGCAGCCGGCCGCCCATCCGGGCGAGCAGCCGCCACAGCGCCACGAGACACAGCACCTGACAGACGGGCGGTACCCAGCGCAGCAACGGCTCGGGCCCGGGCAGCCCCAGCGTTTCCGCGAAGAAATCGGCCGTATGCGCATAGAACGTCCCGCCGAGCGGGGTTGGTTCCCGTCCGAACGCGACCGGCACGGAATACATCGAAAGGGTGATGAGTCCGAGCGCGGTCCCTGGCAGCCACACGTCGTGCCGTATGCCCAGCGTCACCGTGGCGACGAACAGCACCAGCAGTGCGGCCCCGGCTGCGACCGCGGGTCCGGGCAGTTGGGCGAGCATCTCCTGCCCGCTGAGCGGCCCGGCGAGCGAGCCGGGAAGCCGGCCGCCCGGCCACGGCAGGTCGCGCAGCCCCCACCCGAGGACCATCGCGGCCACGCCGACCAGGCCCCACAGCCCGCCCCGCAACCACCGCTGCCACCGCTCGGACCAGATCCCGGTCTCCTCGTACGCCGGGACGGATTCGGCCGGCGGCCCGGTCGTCCGCGCAGCCGGCCCTACGGGCCCGGTCGGCAACGTCGGTTCAGCCGTCAACGCCTGCCTGGTCAGCCCCACCGGGCCGGTCGGCAGCGCGGGCCCGATCAGCCCCAGGGGCCCGGTCGGCCGGGTGGGCTCCGCGGCCGTTCGTGTGGCCTCCGGGGCCGGGGTCCCTTGCCCGTGCTGTCGGTGGGGCCGCACGATCACGGCCAGGGTGTCCGCCTCCAGTGCCTCGCGCTCGTAGCCGGGACGCCCTATGAACAGCGCGACGGTGTCCTCGTCGGACGCCGGGTGCTCGTGCTCCGCGCGGCGCGCCGCCCAGCTCGTGCCGTAGTAGCCGGCGGTGGCGTTGAGCCGGGCCCGGCGGGTGTCGAGAGCGGGAGTCGCCGCGTGGGCCTCGGCCGCGTCCGGGACTCGGTCGACGGGCAGCACCCGGTCCTTTCCGCGCAGCGCGGCCCGCAGCCCCACCACGGAGACGACGGCGATCAGCGTCATGCTCAGCAGCACCGCCCAGCCCGCGCCCGCGATGCCGGTCGACCCGAAGAGCAGGGCCGCGCTGCCCAGCACCAACGTGCACATGGCACCCTGCAGCGCGGCGAGCACCCCGGTACGGCCCTGCACCCGCAGCACCCCGATGTACATCTCGACCACGACCCGGGGCAGCGCCCCAGCGGCCAGCAGCCGCAGCACGGTGGTGCCGTGCTCGGCGTAGTCCGGGCTGAACGGCAGCAGGATCTGCGGGGCGAACAGCACCAGCACCAGCACCACCGGCACCAGGAGCACCGTCATCCGGCGCAGCGCCCCGCGCACCCCGTCGGCGAGGTGCCGCGGGTCGTGCGAGGCGTGGGCGGTGAGGGAGGAGGCCATGTTGATGGCCATGAACTCCATCGTGCCGCCCACGGTGTAGGCCACATAGAAGTAGCCGTTCTCCGCCGCGCTGAAGCGCACCGCGACCATCACCGGCAGCAGGTTGATCATGGCCAGGCTGAACAGCGCGCCCAGCGAGTCCCCGGCGAGGAAGCGGCCCATCTCCCGCAGCCGGGGCGGCTCCAGGTCCCGGTCGGCGGCGGCCTGGCGCGGGATCAACCTGCGGAAGATGAGCCAGCCGAGCGGCAGTGTCGAGAAGGCGATCGCCACGGCCCAGGACACGAAGATGCCCAGCACCGGCAGCGTGGTCGCGAAGAGCGCCAGCAGGATGAGCTTGCCTACGGAGAACACCGCGTTGCCGACCGGCACCCAGCCTGACCTGCGCAGCCCGGTCAGCACGCCGTCCTGCAGGGTGAGCAGCGCCCACGCCACACACGCCACGACGAACGCCGCCCCCGCGGCGGGCGTCCCCAGTGGCGCGTACGACGCCCCCCACAGGTCCAGCGACAGCAGGAAGACGGCGGAGGCGATCAGGACGACCACCGAACTCGCCGCGTACGCCCGCCGCACCAGCGACCCGGTCGCCCGTCCCGCGCGGGGCACGAACCGGACCACCGCGCCGATCATCGTCGTCGCCGTGATGCTGGCGAGCAGCCGCATCGCGGCGATCGCGGCCGACCCCTGGCCGACGGCCTCCTCCGAGTAGTAGCGGGCCGCCACCAGCCAGAAGCCCAGGCCCAGCACGGCGGAGACGCCGGTGCTGAGCATCAGGAAGTAGGCGTTCCTGAACAGGGAGTCGGAACCTCGGTCGGTGCCCGCCGGCTCCGGCTCGTCCGTGTCCTTCCCGGCGGGCGGCGCCGGCCGCTCGGGCGGGTGGATCTCGGCCTGCGTCTCAGCCACGGTTCGTTACCGGCCCTCCCGGTATCTCGGCCGGCCGCGCCTTGGACTCGTCCAGCGCCTCCACCACCTGCCTGGCACGCAGCGGATCCACCGGCAGGGCATGCCGTGCGAACCAGCGGGCCCCCGCCGGATCGGGCGAGGGGTCGGTGAACCCGGCCCCCGCGTAGTCGTCCAGCGGCGGGTCGTACAGGTACCCCACGACGATCCCCCGCCGTGCGAGCGCCGCCCGCGCTGCGTCCCGGTCTGCGACGAACAGCGGGACCCGGAAGAGGGGTTGGGCCCGGACCGGACCCATGGCGCTGTGCGGCCTCGCCCACGGTGTCGACAGCAGCAGTTCCGTGCCCGCCCGGCAGGCGGCCAGCACCCCGTCCAGCCGGTCCAGCTTGCGCCCGATGCGCGCGAGGCGCAGCGGACCGGACCGCAGCCGGTAGTCGTGCATGTCGACCCGCACCCACGAGTCGTACGCGGTGAGGTCCGGCGCCGCCCCCGCCGCCCGACCCAGCTCGTCCGGCCGCAACGGCATCCGGATGTCCTCGCGCTCCATCAGCCCGAGCAGCCGCATCGTCGCCCAGGCGGCCCGCCGCAACCCCAGTCCCCGCACGATCGCCTCCGCGTACGGCCGGACCGCATAGGCGAGTTCCGCCTTACGCCGGCCGGGCAGCAGCAGATCCTCGCAGGTCTTCTCCAGTGCCTCGCGCAGCCCCGGGTCGGCGAAGGACAGGAATCCCCCGGCCTTGGCACCGACGTGCTTGGACAGGCTGAAGACGGAGGCGTCCCCCCAGCCGCCGACCGGCCGGCCACCCACCTCGCTGCCGATCGCATGGGCCCCGTCCTCGAACAAGGGGATGCCCAGCGCGTCGCACTTCTGCCGCAGTCTCGGCGCGTCGTCCGGGTTGCCGTACAGATTCGTCGTGAGCACCGCGGACAGCGAGCCCCACACCTCGTCGGGCACGGCGTCCACGTCGATCGACGCGTCGAACGGGTTCAACGGCGCCTGCACCGGACGCAGTCCGGCCGCCAGCACCACGAAGAAGATCACGTCGTCGTTGACCGGCGACATCAGCACCCGGCCGCCGGGCGGGCACCAGTGGCGCAACGCCACATACAGCCCGATTCTGCACGACGGCACGTACAAGCATTCCCGGCCGAGCCTGCCGCGCATGGTCGCTTCCAGCCGTTTCGGCCGTGCTCCACGCCGCGCCGACCCGAGGCCGGCCTCCCCTATGGCCATGAGCCCCCCAGATGTGCCGCGGGACCGCCCCCTCCCCGAGGCGCTCCAGGACCCGCCAAGAGTGTCCCCTTTCGCACCGCTCCGTCAAGATTGCACGCCTTCTTGTGGACAACTTCCAGTAGGCGAACGGATGCGGAGAGCGGTGGCCCGGCCACCGTGCGCTTACGCCTGCCGCGTGATCGGCCGTAACGTGTGCGGCGGTTCCCGAACGAAAGCGAGGCACTACCCAATGCCCCCCTTCGACCTCCCCGAGGGCGACCCCTTCGGACCGCACAACCTTCCGTACGGCGTCTACTCCCGCACCGGGTCCGGGGAGCGGACCGTGGGCGTCCGGCTCGGCGACCACGTCCTGGACGCGAGTGCGGCGGCCCGCGCGATCGGCTCGCCGCACGCCCCTCTGCTCTCGCGGCCGACCCTCAATCCGCTGCTGGCGGCGGGCCGCACGACCTGGTCCGAGGTGCGGCGCACCCTGATGGAGGCGGTGACCGACCCCGCCCACCGAGCCGCCCTCGAACCGCTCCTGCACCCGCTCGCCGAGGTGACCCTGCACCTCCCCTTCGAGGTCGCCGACTACGTCGACTTCTACTCCTCCGAGCACCACGCCCGGAACGCGGGCGCGATCTTCCGCCCCGGCGGCGGGGATGCTCTGCTGCCGAACTGGAAGCACCTGCCGATCGGCTACCACGGCCGCGCCGGCACGGTCGTCGTATCCGGCACGGACGTCGTCCGCCCCTCGGGCCAGCGCAAGGCACCCGCCGACCCGGTGCCCGTCTTCGGCCCGTCCGTGCGGCTGGACATCGAGGCCGAGGTCGGCTTCGTGGTGGGCGTGCCCTCCCGGCAGGGCAGTCCCGTCGCACTGGCCGACTTCCGTGAACACGTATTCGGACTGTGCCTGCTCAACGACTGGTCGGCCCGTGACATCCAGTCCTGGGAGTACGTCCCCCTCGGTCCGTTCCTCGCCAAGTCCTTCGCCACGTCGGTGTCGGCCTGGATCACCCCGCTGGAGGCACTGGAGGAGGCCCGGGTGGCGCCGCCGGAGCGCACCGACCCGTTGCTGCCCTACCTGGACGACACCGCCTCCGAGCCCGCCGGCTACGACCTGCGGATCTCCGTCGCCCTCAACGGCCACGTCGTCTCCGAGCCACCCTTCTCCACCATGTACTGGACCGCGGCCCAGCAGCTCGCCCACCTCACGGTCAACGGCGCCTCCCTGCGCACAGGCGACCTGTACGGCTCCGGCACGGTGAGCGGCCCGGCCGACCACCAGCGCGGCTCCCTCCTGGAACTGACCTGGAACGGCCGCGACCCCCTCGAACTCCCCGACGGCAAACGCACGTTCCTGGAGGACGGCGACATCGTGACCCTCTCGGCCTGGGCCCCGGGCCCCGACGGCCTGCGCGTGGGCCTCGGCGAGGTGAGCGGCCGGATCGTGACGGGGTGAGACTAGGTGCGCGGGTGGATCATGACCGGCGACAAGGGGCGCGGACGGACCATGACCGGGTGAGACTAGGTGCACGGACGGATCATGACCGCGGGCTACAAGGTGCACGGACGGATCATGCCCGGGTGAGACTAGGTGCGCGGACGGATCATCACCGGGTAAGGCAAGGGATGCGGCCGGTTCCGGTGGGCTGACTCCGGCGGTCGCCGCCGTCATACTGGCGACGGGCACGGTCCTCTCACGGGGCCCTCCGCCCCACCGCAACAGCACACCCACCCGCACCGCCGCACCGACCCGCAAGAGCTCGCCCAACCGGGCCGGTACGGGCACTCGCCGCATCCCGCGCCCGCGCGCCCGAAGCACGGCCCCGCCCCTCGTCCGCCTTCTCCGACCAGGATCCGGAGCCCATGGCATGACCGTCTGCCTGCTCCTGCTGAGCGTCGTCGCCCTGACCGCCGCCGTGCCGGTCCCGCGTGCGCTGACCCGGGCCGACTGGCCCGAGCGGGAGCCGGTGGTCGCGCTGTGGGTGTGGCAGTGCCTGGTCGCCACGGTCCTGCTGTGCTGTCTGACGGCGCTGGTGCTCGGGGCCGCCGCCGTCTTCCACACCGTGCGTGCCCAGGTCTTCGCCCCCGCTCCGGCCGAGGTGACCGAGGCGTACGACCTGTCCGGCGTCCCGCCCTGGGCCGCCGCCCTCACCCTGCTGCTGGCCTGCGGCGCGGCCTGGACCACCGCGATGCTGGCCCGCGAACTCGTCGAGGCACGCAGGCGGCGCGGCCAGACCCGCGCCCACCTGCGGGAACGCGCCCCGGACCTGCCGGCGGGCCTGCCCTCCGCAAGGGGTCCCCTGCTCGTCCTGGAGGACGAGTACCCCGACGCCTGGTGGATGCCGGGCAACCCGCCCCAGCTGATCGTCACGACCGGCGCCCTGCACCGCCTCACCGCCCACCAGCTGGACGCCGTCCTGACCCATGAACGTGGCCATGCCCGCGCCCACCACGACTGGCTGCTCCACCTCTCGACCGCTCTTGCCACCGGATTCCCCCGCATTCCGCTCTTCTCCCATTTCTGCGACCAGACCCATCGCCTGGTCGAACTCGCGGCCGACGACACCGCGTCCCGTCGCTGCGGCCACCTGACCACCGCCCTGGCCCTGATCGAGCTGAACCAGCACCGGGGCGTCCTGTCCTGCGCCTCCAGCCACCGCCTCCTGGGCGAGCGGGTCGACCGTCTCCTCCAGCCGCCTCCGCGTCTGCTCCGCAGGCACCGGGCGATGACGACGACCCTGGCCACGCTCGTCCCCCTGCTGCCCCTGCTGATCACCTTCGCCCCGGGACTGACCGCACTGACGTAGGGCCGGCCCGGCGGACGGCAGACGGCAGACGGCAGACGGCAGACGGCAGACGGCAGAGCAAGGCGGCAGAGCAAGGCGGAAGGTAAGGAGCTGTGCGCGGGAGGTGGAAGATCTTGCCTCCCGCGCAGAGAAAGCGCAGGTCATCGAGCTACCTGACGCACCGGAAGCTGGCGCAACACTTCCGCAACACCACTATCCCTACCGGATAGGTATGGTCCGACCATGCCGCCCACCGACCGCATCCGCGACCACGCCGGACAAGGCGCGACCACCGTCGCCGCCCACCGTGCGCGCCGCCGGCTGCGCGCCGACCGGGCCCGGCAGCTCGCCGACCTGCTCCGCCGCCAGTTGCTGACCGACGGCTTCCCGGACGGCGCGTTCCCCCACGAGTCGACCCTCGCCACCGAATACCGGGCCTCCCGCAACACCGTGCGGCAGGCTCTCGACCTGCTGCGCGCCGAAGGCCTGGTGGAACGCCTGCCCGGCGTCGGCACCGTGGTCGTCGCCCAGAAGTTCCCGCACGGCCTGGACCGGCTGATGGGACTCGCGGAGACGCTGCGCGAACACGGCCGCGTCACCAACGAGGTCCGCACCATGGGCCCCGTCGCCGCACCTGCCCCGGTCGCCGACAGACTCCGGGTGACCCCGGGCGCCGACGTCCTCTATATCGAACGTCTACGTCGGCTCAACGGACTCCCCCTCTCCCTCGACCTCACCTACATCCCGCTCGACCTCGGCACCGCCCTGCTCGGCGCCGACCTGGAGAACACCGACGTCTTCCGGCTCCTGGAGGCGATCACCGGCCAGCGTCTCGGTCAGGCCGAGATCACCCTGGAGGCGGTGAACGCCGACGCCAACTCCGCCGCCGTACTGGAGGCCCCGCGCGGCGCCGCCGTCCTGATGCTGGAACGGCTCACCCACCTCGCCGACGGCCGACCGGTCGACCTGGAGTTCATCCGCTTCCGCGGCGACCGCATCACCATGAGCGGCCTGCTGCACCGCGCCCTCTGACACACCCCCTTCTGTCCCTTCCGCTCTTCTCCGCGCCCTCACCCCTTCATCGTTCCGCAGGGCCTCATCGGTTCACGAACGAGCCGGATTTCGCAGAATTTCTCGGGACTTTTCTGGAGACAGCCATGACCCTGGCGCCCCAGCGGGCCGACGTGCCCGTGACCATCGACGAGTCGAAGTGCATCGACGGCTGCACGCTCTGTGTGGACATGTGCCCGCTGGACTCCCTCGCCATCGACACCAGCAGCGGCAAGGCCTACATGCACGTCGACGAGTGCTGGTACTGCGGCCCGTGCGCGGCCCGCTGTCCCACCGGAGCCGTCACGGTCAACATGCCCTATCTGCTCCGGTGAGAGGTCCCGAACTCCCATGAAACACAAACCAGTTGCCGCCACCCTGCTGCTCCTTTCGCTGCTTCCCCTGACGGCCTGCGGGGGCAGTGCCCAGGCGGGCGACGGCTCCACGGTCACCGTGACCGTCGGCTACCAGTCCAAGACCATCAACACGGTCACCGCCGGCACCCTGCTGCGCTCCCTCGGCTACTTCGAGAAGCAGCTCAACGCCCTGCACGACGGCCACACCTACAAGGTCGACTGGCAGGACTACGCCACCGGCGCCCCCATCACCGCGCAGATGACCGCCGGAAAGATCGACATCGGCTCGATGGGCGACTTCCCGCTCCTCATCAACGCGGCCCGCGGCAAACAGCTCGGCAAACCCACCCACCTGGTCTCGGTCACCGGCTACAACCTTCGCGGCGGCCTCAACACCATCGTCACCGCGCCGGACTCCAAGCTCACCTCCCTCACGGACCTCAAGGGCAAGAAGGTGTCCACGAGCATCGGCTCCGCCGCCGACGGCACCCTCGTACGGGCCCTGCAGCAAGCCGGAATCGACCCGGACAAGGGCGTCGAGAAGCTCAACCAGCAGCCGGCGGTGGGCGCGTCGGCCCTCTCCGCGGGCAGTGCGGACGCGCTCTCGCAGTTCGTCGCCTGGCCTGGCCTCCTCGTCTTCCAGGGCAAGGCGAAGGCCCTGTACGACGGCGCCGAGCTGGACCTGCCGACCTTCCACGGCGTCACCGCCCGCGAGGACTTCGCGAAGAAGCGCCCCGCCGTGCTGGAGGCGTTCCTGAAGGCCCAGGCAGAGGCCACGGCCTACCTCGACGACCACCCCGTGACCGCCGCCGAGAAGGTCGCCTCGGCCACCGGTCTGCCCGCCGAGGTCGTCTACCTCTACAACGGCGCCCACGGCATCTCCACCTTCGACCCGGCCGTCAAACCGCAGCTCGTCGACGCCCTCAAGAAGGACGTGTCCGTCCTGAAGGCGGCGAAGCTCACCGGCGACGTCGACGTGGACGCCTTCGTCGACGACCAGTACGTGAAGAAGGCGCTCGGCTCGTCGTACGCCAAGCAGCTCACCGCAACGCCCGCGCCGGCCGCGAGCGAGGTGTGGCCCAAGGACGCCGAGAAGACCCGTACCTTCGAGACCCCCGCCGAACTGCTCGCCTACGTCGCGCAGCACAAGGACGGCATCCGCGCCGCCTACGTCCCCGACGCCACCACCGGCACCCTCTGGTTCGCCGACAAGGCGGTCTGGGTGGCCGACGGCAAGGACCTGCTGCCGTTCGTCGCGCCGGAGACCGCGCAGGCGTACGTCGGTACCCACGGCGGCGCCCGCGTCGTCCCGTACGCCGAGGCGCTGGAGCGGGCGTCGTGAGCCGGAACGCTCCGCGCGCGGGCCGGTATGCGCTCCGGCTGGCCTCGCTCGCCGCCGCCCTCGGTCTGTGGCAGTTGCTGACCAGCCGGAACATCGACCTGTGGCTGCGGTTCTCGCAGTTCCCGACCGTCGCCGATGTCGCCCGCGGCTTCGCCGACCGGCTCTCCGGCGACGACTACTGGACGGACCTCACCGACAGCCTCACCCGTATCCTCACCGGGTTTCTGCTGGCCGCCGTCCTCGGCATCGCCACCGGCGTGCTCGTGGCGCGCTCGCGGCTCGCCGAGGACCTGCTCGGCCCGCTCCTCGAAGTGGTCCGGCCCATCCCCGCCATCGCCCTCGTGCCCGTCGCGATCCTCCTCTTCCCCTCCAACGAACAGGGCATCGTCTTCATCACCTGCACCGCCGCCTTCTTCCCCGTCCTGGTCTCCACCCGGCACGCGGTCCGCGCCCTCACACCGGTGTGGGAGGAGGCGGTGCGCACCATGGGCGGCGGCCGGTGGCGGATCCTCGCCTCGGTCGTCCTGCCGGGCGCGCTGCCCGGCATCTTCGGCGGTCTGTCGGTCGGCATCGGTGTGTCGTGGATCTGTGTGATCTCCGCCGAGATGATCTCCGGCCAGTACGGCGTGGGCTACCGCACCTGGCAGGACTACACGGTCGTCGACTACCCCGGCGTTTTCGTCGGCATGGTCACGATCGGCGTGCTCGGCTGGGCCACCTCCACAGCCGTGGAACTCCTCGGCCGCCGCCTCACCCACTGGCTCCCAGGCACGTCGTACGTCCCCGGCGCACGGCCCGCGCGGCGCGCACCCGGCGCCACCACTCCCGTACCGGCCGGGCCCAGGACCGAGGAGGGCGTACCCCATGACCAGCTCGTCTGACGTCCGTTCCGCCGACAGCCACACCGGCTCCCGCGCCGGAGCGGGACTCACCCTGCGCGGCGTGATCCTCGGCCGCCCCGGCGCGCCCGTCCTGGACGGCGTCGACCTCGAGATCGCGCCCGGTGAGATCCTCACCGTGGTCGGCCCTTCGGGCTGCGGCAAGTCGACCCTGCTGCGCACCCTCGCCGGGCTGCTGCCGCCCCTGGCCGGCGAGGTCGCCCAGGACGCCCGCCCGCTGACCGGCCCCGGCGCCGACCGCGCCCTGGTCTTCCAGGAGGACGCCCTCCTGCCCTGGCGCACCCTGCGCGCGAACGTCGAACTTCCCCTGGCCATCCGCCGGCTGCCCCGCTCGGAACGCCGGGCCCAGGCCGAGTCGTGGCTGGCCCGGGTCGGACTCGCCGAGCACGCGCGCCAACTGCCGCACCGCGTATCCGGCGGCCAGCGCCAGCGCGCGCAACTGGCCCGCGCGCTGGCCGGGTCGCCGCGCGCCGTCCTCATGGACGAGCCGTTCGGCGCGCTCGACGCCCAGACCCGCGCCGGCATGCAGGACCTGCTGGTGGAGGTGTTGCAGGGCACGGGCGCGACCGTCGTCTTCGTCACCCACGACGTGGACGAGGCCCTGTTCCTCGGCGACCGTGTGGCCCTCCTCGGCACCGGCCGCCTCCTCGCCGTACGGGACGTGCCGCGCCCGCGGGACCGTACGGCGCACGACGCTCCCGCGCGCGTGGCGCTGCGGCGCGACGTCCTCACCTCGCTCGGAACGTGAAAGGCATCCCGGTGGACACCCTCCTGCAGATTCCCGCCCTCAGCGAGGCGGAGGAGATCTCCTGCGACGTCCTCGTCGTCGGCGGCGGCACCGCCGGCACCATCGCGGCCCTGACCGCCGCCGAGCACGGCGCGAACGTGCTGCTCCTGGAGAAGGCCCACGTCCGCCACTCCGGGGCGCTCGCCATGGGCATGGACGGCGTCAACAACGCGGTGATCCCGGGCCGCGCCGAGCCCGACGACTACGTCGCCGAGATCACCCGCGCCAACGACGGCATCGTCGACCAGTCCACCGTCCGCCAGACCGCGACCCGTGGCTTCGCCATGGTGCAGCGGCTGGAGTCGTACGGCGTGAAGTTCGAGAAGGACGAGCACGGCGAGTACGCGGTCCGCCAGGTGCACCGCTCCGGCTCCTATGTGCTGCCGATGCCGGAGGGCAAGGACGTCAAGAAGGTGCTGTACCGGCAGCTGCGGCGGCGCGAGATGCGAGAGAGGATCCGCATCGAGAACCGGGTGATGCCGGTGCGGGTGCTCACCGTGGAGGGGCGGGCCGTGGGGGCGGTCGGCTTCAACACGCGCACCGGCGCGTTCGTCACCGTGCGCGCGGGTGCCGTGATCCTCGCGACCGGTGCCTGCGGACGCCTCGGCCTGCCTGCCTCCGGCTACCTGTACGGCACGTACGAGAACCCGACGAACGCGGGCGACGGCTACGCGATGGCGTACCACGCGGGCGCCGAACTCACCGGCATCGAGTGCTTCCAGATCAACCCGCTGATCAAGGACTACAACGGCCCCGCCTGCGCCTATGTCGCCAACCCCTTCGGCGGCTACCAGGTCAACCGGCACGGTGAGCGCTTCGTCGACTCCGACTACTGGTCGGGCCAGATGATGGCCGAGTTCGCGGCGGAGGTGGCGAGCGACCGCGGCCCCGTCTACCTGAAGCTGAGCCACCTTCCGGAGGAGTCGATCTCCGCCCTGGAGTCGATCCTGCACTCCACCGAGCGGCCCACCCGCGGCACCTTCCACTCCGGCCGCGGCCACGACTACCGCACTCATGACATCGAGATGCACATCTCGGAGATCGGCCTGTGCGGCGGCCACTCCGCCTCGGGCGTACGGGTCGACGACCACGCCCGTACGACCGTCCCCGGGCTGTACGCCGCCGGTGACCTGGCGTGCGTCCCGCACAACTACATGATCGGCGCCTTCGTCTTCGGCGAGCTGGCTGGCGCCGACGCGGCCCGGTACACGCCGTACGAAGGGGAGTTGCCGGCCGACCAGCTCCGGGAGGCGCACGAGCTGGTGTACCGCCCGCTGCGCAACCCGGACGGCCCGCCGCAGACCCAGGTCGAGTACAAGCTGCGCCGCTTCGTGAACGACTACGTGGCCCCGCCGAAGTCGGGCGCGCGGCTGTCGCTGGCCCTTGAGGCGTTCGACCGGATGCGCGAGGACATCGCGGAGATGGGCGCCCGCACCCCGCACGAGCTGATGCGGTGCGCCGAGGTCACCTTCATCCGTGACTGCGCGGAGATGGCCGCTCGCGCCTCCCTGGCCCGCACGGAGTCCCGCTGGGGGCTCTACCACGACCGCCTCGACCACCCCAGTCGCGACGACGCGTCCTGGTTCCACCACCTCGATCTGCACAAGTCCCCCTCCGGTGCGATGGAGTTCACGGCACGTCCCGTGGCTCCCTATCTGGTTCCGGTCGACGAGTTCACGCCCGTGGGCGGCCCCTCCCGGCAGCTCGGCGAGGTCCACCCCGAGGCCGTGGCCACGGCCGGGTCGCGGGACGCGGCACCGGTGGCCGCGGGCCCGACATCCGCGCGCGACGCCGACTCCGCCGACTCCGCGGACCGCGGCGGCCCCCGGGGGGCGGCCTCGCCCCGGCTCCTCGAACTGCTGGCCCTGGCCGAGGAGGAACCAGAACTGGCCGCCCTCGACCCCTACTTGACCGACCTCGACCCCGCCGTACGCCGGACGGCCGTCTCCGTGCTCACTGAAACCGTGCCGCCCGGCACCGGGCAGGCGCTGGCCGGTGCCCTCGGCGACGCCGACGGCGAGGTCCGCGCCACCGCCTCCGCGTCACTGCGCGAGCTGGTCGAGACACTCCCCGCCGAGCCGGCCCTGCGCGACGCCCTCGCCGGTGCGCTCGACTCGCCCGACCCGGTGGTCCGTGCCACCGCCCTAGACGTGCTGCGCGCGTTGCGGCTCGGCGACGCCGAGCTGTTCGCCGCCTCGCTGGACGACCCCGACATCGCCGTCCGCATCGAGGCCGTGCGCGCGCTCGTGTCGGTCGACGCGGCGGCCCCCCTGGCGCGGGCCGCCGACGACGCCTCCCGCGAGGTCCGTGTCGCCGTGGCCAAGGCTCTGGCCGGTGTCGACGCCACGGCCCTCCCACCGGCGGGCCACGATCTGCTCACCGGCACCCTGGACCGGCTCACCGAGGACGCGGACGCCCTGGTCCGCGGTGCCGCCTACGCCGCGCTGGGCACCACCGGCTGCCCGGCCCCGCTCGCCGCCCGCGCCGTGGCCGCACTGGCCGACCCGGCCTGGCAGGTGCGGTCCGGAGCCGCGACGGCACTGTCCTCCGCCGCGCCCGATGGAGCCGTGCCCGCCCTGGCCAAGGTCCTCGCGGACCCGAACGCCGATGTGCGCAAGGCCGCCGTCCTGGCCCTGACCCGGCACCGCCGCACCGAGGAGGCCCGCGCGGCCCTCGCCACGGTCACATCGGACTCGGACGCGGACGTCAGGGCGTACGCGACCCGGGCCCTGTAGGCGGGAGTCCCCCGGCTCTCATATCCAGTCGTCCGGCTCCGGTTCCGCGTCCATCTCGGGCCAGTGGTCGTCGCCGCCCGTTGCCTCGGAGGCCGCCGGAGCGGAGCCGGGCACCCCGCCTCCGCCCGTTGCCTCGGAGGCCGCCGGAGCGGAGCCGGGCGCCCCGCCCTCCAGCGAGGCCAGCACCGCGACGACACCCTCCCCGTACGTCGCGAGCTTCTTCTCGCCGACACCGTTGATGCCGCCGAGCCCTCGCACCGACGTCGGCCAGGCCGTGACGATCTCCCGAAGCGTGGCGTCGTGGAAGATGACATACGCCGGGACGCCCTGCTCGCGGGCCTGTTCGGCGCGCCAGGCACGCAGCGCCTCGAAGGCGGGGAGCAGTTCCTCGGGCAGCTCGGCGACGGCCGCCTTGGCCTTGCCCTTGCCGGAGGAACCGGCGGACGACGAGCCCGACGCCTTGGAGGTCGCCGGCTTCTTCGGTTCCTTGCGCAGGGGCACCTCGCGCTCCCGCCGCAGAACCTCCCCGCTGGCCTCGGTCAGCACCAGCGTGCCGTACTCCCCCTCGACCGCGAGCAGCCCCTGGGCGAGCAACTGCCGGACGACGCCGCGCCATTCGCCCTCGACGAGGTCCTGACCGATGCCGAACACGGACAGCTGGTCGTGGTCGAACTGGATGACCTTGCCGGTCCGCTTGCCCAACAGGATGTCGACGATCTGCACCGCGCCGAACTTCTGCCCCCGCTCCCGCTGCAGCCGCACCACCGTCGACAGCACCTTCTGGGCGGCGACCGTGCCGTCCCACGTCTCCGGCGGCGTGAGGCAGGTGTCGCAGTTGCCGCAGCCCGTCAGGTCGGGCTCCTGGCCGAAGTAGTTGAGGAGCTGTCCGCGGCGGCACTGGGCGGTCTCGCACAGCGCCAGCATCGAGTCCAGATGGGCGCCGGCCCGGCGCCGGAAGGCCTCGTCGCCCTCTCCGGACTGGATCAGCTTGCGCTGCTGTATGACGTCGTTGAGGCCGTACGCCATCCAGGCCGTCGACGGCAGTCCGTCACGGCCCGCGCGGCCGGTCTCCTGGTAGTAGCCCTCGATCGACTTGGGCAGGTCGAGGTGGGCGACGAAGCGGACGTCGGGCTTGTCGATGCCCATGCCGAAGGCGATGGTCGCGCACACGACCAGGCCCTCCTCGCGCAGGAACCGGGACTGGTGCGCCGCGCGGGTGCCGGAGTCCAGGCCCGCGTGGTACGGCACTGCCGCGATGCCGTTGCCGGCGAGGAACTCGGCGGTCTTCTCGACGGAGTTGCGCGAGAGGCAGT
The DNA here is from genome assembly GCF_042653945.1 of Streptomyces vulcanius. Taxonomy (NCBI): domain Bacteria; kingdom Bacillati; phylum Actinomycetota; class Actinomycetes; order Kitasatosporales; family Streptomycetaceae; genus Streptomyces; species Streptomyces vulcanius. Next base: position 37,190 of record NZ_JBHSFK010000022.1, read on the forward strand.
ACACGATGCCCGCGTCACCCGCGTGCTCCTCCCTCAGGAAGGCGAGGAGCTGCTTCTTGGGGTCGGCCTTGGGCACGACCCGGTACTGGATGTTGGGCCGGTCGAAGCTCGCCACGAAGTGCCGGGCGGCCGGCATGTTCAGGCGCTGGGTGATCTCCTGGTGCGTCGCGTGTGTGGCGGTCGCCGTGAGCGCGATCCGCGGGACGTCCGGCCAGCGCTCGCCGAGCAGGGAGAGGGCGAGGTAGTCGGGGCGGAAGTCGTGGCCCCACTGGGACACGCAGTGCGCCTCGTCGATCGCGAAGACGGAGATCTTGCCGCGGGAGAGCAGCTCCAGCGAGGAGTCCAGGCGCAGCCGCTCCGGCGCCAGGTACAGCAGGTCCAGCTCGCCCGAGAGGAACTCCGCCTCGACCACGCGCCGCTCGTCGAAGTCCTGCGTGGAGTTCATGAACCCGGCGCGCACGCCGAGCGCCCGCAGAGCGTCCACCTGGTCCTGCATCAGGGCGATGAGGGGAGAGACGACGACGCCCGTACCCGGTCTGACCAGGGCCGGGATCTGGTAGCAGAGGGACTTGCCGCCGCCGGTCGGCATGAGGACGACCGCGTCCCCGCCGGCCACCACGTGTTCGATGACCTCTTCCTGCTCGCCGCGGAAGGCGTCGTAGCCGAAGATCCGGTGCAGCGTGGCCAGCGCCTCGCTGTCGGTCCGCCCCGGTGTCCCGGTGATCCCTGTCATCTCGCCGATACCGCCCGTCCCACCCATCGTCTCGTCCCCCGTACGTCGTCCCTCGACCACTGCCCCCACGATAGGGGTCCGGACTGACAGCGCCGGAGTTATCCACAGGCTGGATCGAGTCGCCCTGTGTGCAACACCCGTCACTCGAACACGGCTGCGGGCCCGGTCCCCCGAAAAACCGGAGGGGACCGGGCCCGTCGCGCAGGCGCACCACAGGTCAGCGCACGAACACTCCTGCCTGGTTGGCCAGGTCCAGGAAGTACTGCGGTGCCACGCCGAGTACCAGAGTGACCGCGACGCCCACGCCGATCGCCGCCATCGTCAGCGGCGACGGGACGGCGACGGTCGGGCCGTCGGGCTTCGGCTCGCTGAAGAACATGAGCACGATCACACGGATGTAGAAGAACGCGGCGATCGCCGACGAGATCACACCGACCACGACCAGCGGCGCCGCGCCGCCCTCCGCCGCCGCCTTGAACACGGCGAACTTCCCGGCGAACCCACTGGTCAGCGGGATGCCGGCGAAGGCGAGCAGGAACACCGCGAACACGGCCGCCACCAGTGGCGAGCGGCGGCCGAGCCCCGCCCACTTGGACAGGTGGGTCGCCTCGCCACCGGCGTCGCGCACCAGCGTGACCACGGCGAAGGCGCCGATCGTCACGAAGGAGTACGCGGCCAGGTAGAACAGGACGGAGGAGACACCGTCGGGGGTGGTCGCGATGACACCCGCGAGGATGAAACCGGCGTGCGCGATGGACGAGTACGCCAGCAGCCGCTTGATGTCGGTCTGGGTGATCGCGACGATCGCGCCGCCCAGCATGGTGACGATCGCGACGGCCCACATGACCGGCCGCCAGTCCCAGCGCAGGCCGGGCAGGACGACGTACAGGATGCGCAGCAGCGCGCCGAACGCGGCCACCTTGGTCGCCGCCGCCATGAAGCCGGTGACCGGCGTCGGGGCGCCCTGGTAGACGTCCGGCGTCCACATGTGGAAGGGCACGGCGCCGACCTTGAAGAGCAGCCCCATGACGATCATCGCGGTGCCGATGAGCAGCAGCGCGTCGTTGCCCATGGTGTCGGCGAGGGCAGGGTCGACGTTCTGGACGGTGCCGTCGACGACCCGTGCGATCGTCCCGTACGACACCGAGCCCGCGTAGCCGTACAGCAGGGCGATGCCGAACAGGGTGAACGCGGAGGCGAACGCGCCGAGCAGGAAGTACTTGACCGCGGCCTCCTGCGACATGAGCCGCTTGCGGCGGGCCAGGGCGCACAGGAGGTACAGCGGGAGCGAGAAGACTTCCAGGGCGATGAAGAGGGTCAGCAGGTCGTTGGCCGCCGGGAAGACCAGCATGCCGGCGACCGCGAACAGCAGCAGCGGGAAGACCTCTGTGGTGGCGAAACCGGCCTTGACCGCGGCTTTCTCGCTGTCGCTGCCGGGCACGGAGGCGGCCTGGGCGGCGAAGGAGTCGACCCGGTTGCCGTGCGCCTCGGGGTCGAGGCGGCGTTCGGCGAAGGTGAACAGACCGACCAGGGCGGCCAGCAGGATGGTGCCCTGCAGGAACAGGGCGGGTCCGTCGACCGCGATCGCGCCCATCGCCGCGATGCGCGCCTTGGTGGTGCCGTATCCGTCGGCCGCGAGGGCGACCACCGCGGCGAACGCGGCGGCGAGGGCCACGACGGAGACGAACACCTGGGCGTAGTAGCGGTGTTTGCGCGGCACGAAAGCCTCGACGAGGATCCCGACGATCGCCGCGCCCACGACGATCAGGGTGGGCGACAGCTGCCCGTATTCGATCTTCGGCGCGTCGATCTTGGCGATCGGCTCGGCCGCCGTTGTCCACAGGCTGTGGACGGCTGTTGCGCTCACTTGGCCGCCTCCACCTCGGGCTTGGGGTCTTTCTTGTGTACGTCTGACAGGGTCTGTTTGACCGCTGGGTCGACGATGTCCGTGACGGGCTTCGGGTAGACGCCCAGGAAGATCAGCAGCACGATCAGCGGGGCGACGACCGCCAGCTCACGCGGGCGCAGGTCCGGCATCTTGGAGACCTCGGGTTTCACCGGGCCCGTCATCGTCCGCTGGTACAGGACGAGGGTGTAGAGCGCGGCGAGCACGATGCCGAAGGTAGCGATGATGCCGACCGCCGGATAGCGGGCGAACGTGCCGACCAGGACGAGGAACTCGCTGACGAACGGCGCGAGTCCGGGCAGCGACAGGGTCGCGAGGCTGCCGATCAGGAAGGTGCCGGCCAGCACCGGGGCGACCTTCTGCACGCCGCCGTAGTCGGCGATGAGCCGCGAGCCGCGCCGGGAGATCAGGAAGCCGGCCACCAGCATCAGGGCGGCGGTCGAGATGCCGTGGTTGACCATGTAGAGCGTCGCACCGGACTGGCCCTGGCTGGTCATCGCGAAGATGCCCAGGACGATGAACCCGAAGTGCGAGATCGACGCGTACGCCACCAGCCTCTTGATGTCCCTCTGGCCGACGGCGAGCAGCGCGCCGTAGACGATGCTGATCAGCGCCAGGACGAGGATCACGGGCGTCGCCCACTTACTGGCCTCCGGGAACAGCTGGAGGCAGAAGCGGAGCATCGCGAAGGTGCCGACCTTGTCGACGACCGCCGTGATGAGAACGGCGACGGGGGCGGTGGACTCCTGCATGGCGTTGGGCAGCCAGGTGTGCAGCGGCCACAGTGGCGCCTTCACCGCGAACGCGAAGAAGAAGCCGAGGAACAGCCAGCGTTCGGTGTTCGTCGCCATGTCGAGCGTGCCGTTGGCCCGCGCCTCGGCGATCTCCTGGAGGCTGAAGTTCCCGGCGACCACATAGAGGCCGATCACCGCGGCCAGCATGATCAGACCGCCGACCAGGTTGTAGAGCAGGAACTTCACGGCCGCGTACGACCGTTGCGTGGACGCCGTCTCCTCACCGTGCTCGTGGGCGCGGTCGCCGAAGCCGCCGATGAGGAAGTACATCGGGATGAGCATGGCTTCGAAGAAGATGTAGAAGAGGAAGACGTCGGTGGCCTCGAAGGAGATGATCACCATCGCCTCGACGGCCAGGATCAGGGCGAAGAAGCCCTGCGTCGGCCGCCAGCGCTTGTTCCCGGTCTCCAGCGGGTCGGCGTCGTGCCAGCCCGCCAGGATGATGAACGGGATCAGCAGGGCGGTGAGCGCGATGAGCGCCACCGCGATGCCGTCGACGCCCAGTTCGTACCTGACCCCGAAGTCCTTGATCCAGGCGTGGGACTCGGTGAGCTGGTAGCGGTCGCCGTCCGGGTCGAAGCGGACCAGGACGGCGATCGCCAGGGCGAGTGTGCCGAGCGAGACGAGCAGGGCCAGCGACTTGGCCGCGTTGCGCCGGGCGGCCGGGACGGCGGCCGTGGCGACCGCCCCGATCGCCGGGAGCGCGGCCGTCGCTGTCAGCAGAGGAAAGGACATCGGTATCAGACCGCCCTCATCAGCAGGGTCGCGGCGACGAGGATCGCCACACCGCCGAACATCGAGACCGCGTACGACCGCGCGTAGCCGTTCTGCAGCTTGCGGAGCCGTCCGGACAGGCCGCCCATGGAGGCCGCCGTGCCGTTGACGACCCCGTCGACCAGGGTGTGGTCGACGTACACCAGGGAGCGTGTGAGGTGTTCGCCGCCACGGACCAGGACGACGTGGTTGAAGTCGTCCTGGAGGAGGTCGCGGCGGGCGGCCCGGGTGAGCAGCGACCCGCGCGGGGCGACGACCGGGACCGGGCTGCGGCCGTACTGCGCGTAGGCGATCGCGACGCCGATCACCAGGACCACCATCGTGGAGAGGGTGACGGTGAGGGCGCTGACCGGCGAGTCGCCGTGGGAGTGGCCGGTGACCGGCTCCAGCCAGTGCAGGAAGCGGTCGCCGATGCTGAAGAACCCTCCGGCGAAGACCGACCCGAAGGCCAGCACGATCATCGGGATCGTCATGGACTTCGGCGACTCGTGCGGGTGGGGCTCGTGGCCGTCCCCATCAGGCTGCCAGCGCTTCTCGCCGAAGAACGTCATCAGCATCACGCGCGTCATGTAGTACGCCGTGATGGCCGCGCCCAGCAGGGCGCAGGCGCCGAGGATCCAGCCCTCGGTGCCTCCCTTGGCGAACGCCGCCTCGATGATCTTGTCCTTGGAGAAGAAGCCGGACAGTCCCGGGAAGCCGATGATGGCGAGGTAGCCGAGGCCGAAGGTGACGAAGGTGATCGGCATGTACTTGCGGAGGCCGCCGTACTTGCGCATGTCGACCTCGTCGTTCATGCCGTGCATGACCGAGCCGGCGCCGAGGAACAGGCCCGCCTTGAAGAAGCCGTGCGTCACCAGGTGCATGATCGCGAAGACGTAGCCGATGGGGCCGAGGCCCGCGGCCAGCACCATGTAGCCGATCTGCGACATGGTCGAGCCGGCCAGCGCCTTCTTGATGTCGTCCTTCGCGCAACCGACGATCGCACCGAACAGGAGCGTGACGGCGCCGACGACGGTGACGACGAGTTGGGCGTCGGGCGCGCCGTTGAAGATCGCCGCCGAGCGGACGATCAGGTACACGCCGGCGGTCACCATGGTCGCCGCGTGGATGAGGGCCGAGACCGGGGTCGGGCCCTCCATCGCGTCTCCGAGCCAGGACTGCAGCGGCACCTGGGCGGACTTGCCGCAGGCCGCGAGCAGCAGCATCAGGGCGATCGCGGTGAGCTTGCCCTCGCTCGCGTCGCCCGCGACCCCCGGCTCCTCGAGGGTGCCGAGCAGCGGGCCGAACGCGAAGGTCCCGAAGGTGGTGAACATCAGCATGATGGCGATCGACAGGCCCATGTCGCCGACGCGGTTGACCAGGAAGGCCTTCTTCGCGGCCGTCGCGGCGCTGGGCTTGTGCTGCCAGAAGCCGATCAGCAGGTAGGAGGCGAGACCGACGCCCTCCCAGCCGACGTACAGCAGCAGGTAGTTGTCGGCGAGGACGAGGATCAGCATCGCCGCGAGGAACAGGTTGAGGTAGCCGAAGAAGCGGCGGCGCCGCTCGTCGTGCTCCATGTACCCGATCGAGTACAGGTGGATCAGCGAGCCGACGCCCGTGATCAGCAGCACGAACGTCATCGACAGCTGGTCCAGGCGGAAGGCGACGTCGGCCTGGAAGCCCTCGACCGGGATCCAGCTGAACAGATGCTGGGTGAGCGTGCGGTCTTCGGTGCCCTTGCCGAGCAGGTCGGCGAAGAGGACGAGGCCGAGCACGAAGGAGACGGCCGCGAGGAGCGTGCCGATCCAGTGGCCGACGGCGTCGAGCCGGCGACCGCCGACCAGAAGGACGGCCGCTCCGAGCAGGGGCGCCGCGATGAGCAGCGCGATCAGGTTCTCCACGATTCTTCCGACCCCTTACAGCTTCATCAGGCTGGCGTCGTCGACCGAGGCCGAGTGGCGGGAACGGAACAGCGACACGATGATCGCGAGACCCACCACGACCTCCGCGGCGGCGACGACCATCGTGAAGAAGGCGATGATCTGGCCGTCGAGATTGCCGTGCATCCGGGAGAAGGCGACGAACGCGAGGTTGCAGGCGTTGAGCATGAGCTCGATGCACATGAAGACGACGATCGCGTTCCGCCGGATCAGCACGCCCGTCGCGCCGATCGTGAACAACAGGGCGGCGAGGTAGAGGTAGTTGACCGGGTTCACTTCGACGCCTCCTCGGTCCGCAGGGTGTCCCGCTTGAGGTGCGGCGGCTCGATCCCGCCCCGCTCCAGGCGGTCCTCCGCGCGCTGTTCCAGCGCCTTGATGTCGTTCAGCGCCTCGGTGGACACATCACGGATCTGGCCGCGCTCGCGCAGCGTGCTGCTGACGGTGAGCTCCGACGGGGTGCCGTCGGGCAGCAGGCCGGCGATGTCCACGGCGTTGTGCCGCGCGTACACGCCGGGCGCCGGCAGCGGCGGTACGTGCTTGCCCTCGCGGACGCGCTGCTCGGCCAGCTCGCGCTGGGTCTTCGCGCGCTCGGTGCGCTCGCGGTGGGTGAGCACCATGGCGCCGACGGCGGCGGTGATCAGCAGCGCGCCGGTGATCTCGAAGGCGAAGACGTACTTGGTGAAGATGAGGGCGGCGAGGCCCTCCACATTGCCGTTCGCGTTCGCCTGGGAGAGGCCGTTGAACTCTGTCAGGGAGGCGTTGGCGATGCCGGCGACCAGCAGGATGCCGAAGCCGAGGCCGCACACCAGGGCCAGCCAGCGCTGGCCCTTGATGGTCTCCTTCAGGGAGTCCGCGGCCGTCACACCGACGAGCATCACCACGAACAGGAACAGCATCATGATCGCGCCGGTGTAGACGACGATCTGCACGACGCCCAGGAAGTAGGCCCCGTTGGCGAGGTAGAACACCGCCAGGACGATCATGGTGCCGGCGAGGCAGAGCGCGCTGTGCACGGCCTTCTTCATGAAAACGGTGCACAGGGCGCCGATCACCGCGACGGTGCCGAGGACCCAGAACTGGAAGGCCTCACCGGTGGAGGTGGAGTAGGCGGCGAGATCGCTCATGCCTCCACCCCCTGTTCCTCGGGCTTCTCGCCCTTGGAGGTGGGCACCTGACGCTCGGTGCCGGGCGCGGCCTCCGTCACCAGGCCCCGGTAGTAGTCCTGCTCGTCCGTCCCCGGGTAGATGGCGTGCGGGCTGTCGACCATGCCCTCGTCGAGGCCGGCCAGCAGCTGCTCCTTGGTGAAGATCAGGTTGGCGCGGCTGGAGTCGGCGAGCTCGAACTCGTTGGTCATCGTCAGCGCGCGCGTGGGGCACGCCTCGATGCACAGGCCGCACAGGATGCAGCGGGCGTAGTTGATCTGGTACACCCTGCCGTACCGCTCGCCCGGCGAGTAGCGCTCCTCGTCGGTGTTGTCCGCACCCTCCACGTAGATGGCGTCGGCAGGGCAGGCCCAGGCGCACAGCTCACAGCCGACGCACTTCTCCAGGCCGTCCGGATGGCGGTTGAGCTGGTGCCGTCCGTGGAACCGCGGAGCCGTGGTCTTCTCCTGCTCCGGGTACTGCTCGGTCAGCCGCTTCTTGAACATGGCCTTGAAGGTCACGCCGAAGCCGGCTACCGGGTTCTGGAAGCCGGGCTTCGTCTGCCCGGTCTCCTTCGGCTCCTCAGCCATCGGACGCCTCCTTTCCATCCAGCGATCCGTCACTGACAGTGTCCGACCCGCCACTGACAATCAGCTCCCGCTCCCGGCGCGAACGGCGCCTGGGCACCGGCGGAAGCTCCTGTCCGGGCAGCGGCGGCACGGGGAATCCGCCCGCCATCGGGTCGAAGTCGGCGGGCTCTGCGGGGGCCTCGTCGTCCTTCCCGCCGCCGCGGAACATGTCCGCGAGGAAGGAGAGCAGCAACAGGACCAGGACGCCGCCGCCGACGTAGAGGGCGATGTCTGCGAAGCCGTAGTTCTCGTTGCGCAGGGTCCGCACGGTCGCGACGAGCATCAGCCACACCACCGAGACCGGGATGAGGACCTTCCAGCCGAGCTTCATCAGTTGGTCGTACCGCACGCGCGGGAGCGTGCCGCGCAGCCAGATGAAGAAGAACAGCAGCAACTGGACCTTGATCACGAACCAGAGCATCGGCCACCAGCCGTGGTTCGCGCCCTCCCAGAAGGTGCTGATCGGCCAGGGGGCCCGCCAGCCGCCGAGGAAGAGGGTGGTCGTCACGGCCGAGACCGTCACCATGTTGACGTACTCGGCGAGCATGAACAGCGCGAACTTGATCGACGAGTACTCGGTGTTGAAACCGCCGACCAGGTCGCCCTCGGACTCCGGCATGTCGAAGGGGGCCCGGTTGGTCTCGCCCACCATCGTGATGATGTAGATGACGAAGGAGACCGGCAGCAGGAGGATGTACCAGCGGTCCTGCTGCTGTTCGACGATCGTCGAGGTCGACATCGACCCCGAGTAGAGGAACACCGAGGCGAACGCGGCGCCCATGGCGATCTCGTAGGAGATCATCTGCGCGCAGGAGCGCAGGCCGCCCAGGAGCGGGTAGGTGGATCCGGAACTCCAACCCGCCAGGACGATGCCGTAGATGCCGACCGAGGCGACCGCGAGGATGTAGAGCATCGCGATCGGCAGGTCGGTGAGCTGCATCGTGGTGCGGTGGCCGAAGATCGAGATCTCGTTGTTGGCCGGGCCGAAGGGGATCACCGCGATCGCCATGAAGGCCGGGATGGCGGCGACGATCGGCGCGAGGACGTAGACCACCTTGTCCGCGCGTTTGACGACGAGGTCTTCCTTCAGCATCAGCTTCACGCCGTCGGCGAGCGACTGGAGCATGCCCCAGGGGCCGTGCCGGTTGGGGCCGATGCGCAGCTGCATCCAGGCGACGACCTTGCGCTCCCAGACGATGGAGAACAGCACGGTCACCATCAGGAAGGCGAAGCAGAAGACGGCCTTGACGACGACCAGCCACCAGGGGTCGCGGCCGAACATCGAGAGGTCCTCAGCGGCGAAGTACGGGCTCACGCCTCCACCTCCTTGGGGGCTTCGGCGGGCGTGGCCGGGCCGATGCGGACGAGGGAGCCGAGGACGGCCCCGGAGTCGGAGGCGACGCCGCCGCCGGTGGAGTTCAGCGGGAGCCAGACCACCCGGTCGGGCATCTCGGTCACCTGAAGGGGCAGTTCGACCGTTCCGGAGGGACCGGTCACGGCGAGGACGTCACCGTCCGCGACACCGGCCTCGGCGGCCGTGGCGGCCGACAGTCGCGCGCGTGCCGCGTGCCGGGTCCCGGCGAGCGCCTCGTCGCCCTGCTGGAGGAGGCCCTGGTCCAGGAGCAGCCGGTGTCCGGCGAGTACGGCCTCCCCGGCGGCGGGCCTCGGCAGCACACCCGACGTCTCCACCGGCCCGGTGGCCCGTGAGCCGTCCCAGGCGCCGAGCCGGTCCAGCTCCACGCGCGCGGTGCGCAGGTCCGGCAGGCCCAGATGAACGTCCATGGCGTCGGCAAGCATCTGCAGCACGCGCGCGTCGGACGGCGCCGGGTTGCGGGTCATCTGGTCGGGCTTGAGCGCGGCCTCGAAGGACCGGACCCGGCCTTCCCAGTTGAGGAAGGCGCCCGCCTTCTCGGCGACCGCGGCCACCGGAAGCACGACGGCCGCCTGCCGGGTGATCTCGCCGGGCCGCTGCTCCAGCGACACCAGGAAGCCGACCTCGGCGAGTGCCTCACGCGCGCGTGCCGGGTCGGGCAGGTCGGCGACCTCCACGCCCGCGACGAGCAGCGCCTGCAGCTCGCCCGTGGCGGCGGCCTCGACGATCTGTGTGGTGTCCCGGCCGTGGCCGGAAGGGAGGTCGGCGAGCCCCCAGGCGGCGGCGACCTCCTCCCGCGCGCGTGGGTCTGTGGCCGGGCGCCCGCCGGGCAGCAGGCCCGGCAGCGCGCCCGCCTCGACCGCGCCGCGCTCCCCGGCCCGGCGCGGGATCCACACCAGTTCGGCGCCGATGGCCGACGCGGCCTGCACGGCCGCAGTGAGCCCGCCGGCCACAGTGGCCAGCCGCTCTCCTACGAAGATCACCGCGCCCTCGGCCCGCAGCGCCTCGGCGGCCCTGCCGCCCACGTCGTCCAGGCCGACGCCGGTCGCGAGCGCCTCCAGCCACTCGGTCTCGGTGCCCGGAGCGGCCGGCAGCAGGGTGCCGCCCGCCTTCTCCAGACCCCGGGTGGCGTGCGTGGCGAGGGAGAACACCCGCTGTCCGTGTCCTCGCCAGGCCTTGCGCAGCCGCAGGAAGACGCCGGGTGCCTCCTCCTCGGACTCGAAACCGACCAGCAGGACGGCGGGCGCCTTCTCCAGCGAGGTGTACGTGACGCCCGTACCGTCGAGGTCACGGCCGCGGCCGGCCACCCGGGCCGCCAGGAAGTCGGCCTCCTCGCCGCTGTGCACGCGTGCGCGGAAGTCGATGTCGTTGGTGCCGAGCGCCACGCGCGCGAACTTGCTGTACGCGTAGGCGTCCTCGATGGTGAGCCGGCCGCCGGTCAGGACGCCGGTCCGGCCGCGCGAGGCCAGCAGCCCCTGCGCGGCGATCTGCAGCGCCTCCGGCCAGGACGCCGGTTGCAGGTCGCCCTCGGCGTTGCGCACCAGAGGCGTCTCGAGCCGGTCGCGCTGCTGCGCGTACCGGAACCCGAACCGCCCCTTGTCGCACATCCACTCCTCGTTGACCTCGGGGTCGTTCGCCGCGAGGCGCCGCATGACCTTGCCGCGCCGGTGGTCGGTGCGCGTGGCGCAGCCACCGGAGCAGTGCTCGCACACGGAGCGCGAGGAGACGAGGTCGAAGGGGCGGGAGCGGAATCGGTACGCCGCCGAGGTCAGCGCGCCGACCGGGCAGATCTGGATGGTGTTGCCGGAGAAGTACGACTCGAACGGGTCGCCCTCGCCGATGCCGACCTGCTGGAGCGCGCCCCGCTCGATCAGTTCGATCATCGGGTCGCCCGCGACCTGGTTGGAGAACCGGGTGCAGCGGGCGCACAGCACGCACCGCTCGCGGTCGAGCAGCACCTGCGTGGAGATCGGGACGGGCTTCTCGTACGTCCGCTTGCGGCCCTCGAACCGGGAGTCGGCCTGGCCGTGCGACATGGCCTGGTTCTGCAGGGGGCACTCGCCGCCCTTGTCGCAGACCGGGCAGTCCAGCGGATGGTTGATGAGGAGCAGCTCCATCACACCGTGCTGGGCCTTCTCGGCCACGGGCGAGGTGAGGTGGGTCTTCACCACCATCCCGTCCGTACAGGTGATCGTGCAGGACGCCATGGGCTTGCGCTGCCCCTCGACCTCGACGATGCACTGCCGGCAGGCGCCGGCCGGGTCGAGGAGGGGGTGGTCGCAGAAGCGGGGGATCTCGATACCGAGCCGTTCGGCGGCCCGGATGACCAGGGTGCCCTTGGGCACGCTGATCTCCGCGCCGTCGATCGTCAGCGTGACGAGATCCTCCGGCGGGACCGCCGCTTCTCCCCCGCCTGCGGGAGCGCTGGTGGTCACGGTCATGCGTTCACCTCCGGGCGGTCGGCCCAGGCCGTCGACTTGGCCGGGTCGAAGGGGCAGCCCCGGCCCGTGATGTGCTCCTCGTACTCCTCGCGGAAGTACTTGAGGGAGGAGAAGATCGGCGAGGCGGCGCCGTCGCCGAGGGCGCAGAAGGACTTGCCGTTGATGTTGTCGGCGATGTCGTTCAGCTTGTCGAGGTCGGACATCACGCCCTTGCCGGCCTCGATGTCACGCAGCAGCTGCACGAGCCAGTAGGTGCCTTCACGGCAGGGTGTGCACTTGCCGCAGGACTCGTGGGCGTAGAACTCGGTCCAGCGGGTGACGGCGCGCACCACGCAGGTCGTCTCGTCGAAGCACTGGAGTGCTTTCGTGCCGAGCATGGAACCCGCGGCCCCCACTCCTTCGTAGTCAAGAGGGACGTCGAGGTGCTCGGCGGTGAACATCGGGGTGGAGGAGCCGCCCGGCGTCCAGAACTTGAGGCGGTGGCCCGGCCGCATGCCGCCGCTCATCTCGAGGAGCTGGCGGAGGGTGATGCCGAGCGGGGCCTCGTACTGGCCGGGGCTCGCGACGTGGCCGCTGAGCGAGTAGAGCGTGAAGCCCGGGGACTTCTCACTCCCCATCGACCTGAACCACTCTTTCCCGTTTTTCAGGATCGCGGGAACCGACGCGATGGACTCGACGTTATTCACCACAGTCGGGCACGCATAGAGGCCCGCGACCGCAGGAAAGGGGGGACGCAGCCGCGGTTGACCACGGCGGCCTTCGAGGGAGTCCAGCAGCGCGGTCTCCTCACCGCAGATGTACGCACCCGCGCCCGCGTGCACGGTGAGTTCGAGGTCGAGTCCGCTGCCCAGGACGTTCTCGCCCAGGTAGCCGGCCGCGTAGGCCTCGCGCACGGCCTCGTGCAACCGCCGCAGAACAGGGACCACTTCACCACGCAGATAGATGAAGGCATGCGAAGACCTGATGGCATAACACGCGATCACAATGCCCTCGATGAGGCTATGCGGGTTCGCGAAGAGGAGCGGGATGTCCTTGCAGGTCCCCGGCTCCGACTCGTCGGCGTTGACAACTAGATAGTGTGGTTTTCCATCACCCTGGGGAATGAACTGCCATTTCATTCCGGTCGGGAATCCCGCGCCGCCGCGCCCGCGCAGACCGGAGTCCTTGACGTACGCGATCACTTCGTCCGGGGACATGGCGAGCGCCTTGCGGAGTCCCTCGTATCCCTCGTGCCTTCGGTAGACGTCCAGCGACCAGGACTTCTCCTCGTCCCAGAAGGCCGACAGCACGGGTGCGAGCAGCTTCTCGGGGCTGCTGCCTTTCAGCTCGGGTGCCAAGGTCATCCCTCCCCCTCCTCGGCGGTCGGTCCTGCCGGGTGGGCCGGATCAGAGGCCGATGTGTCCTGTGGCGCGTCATGGGAGCTCAGGTGCTCGGTCGGCGACGGGTCGTGCACCGGCCTGTCCTGCCGCTCGTCGTGCGGGCCGCCGTCCCGCGGATGGACCACGCGTGCGGGTGCGGCCTCTCCCCTTGCCAGGCGAAGGCCCACCAGCGACGCGGGTCCCGAACTGCCGCTTGCCTCGACGGCCCCGGGCCGCTCGTCGGGGAAGCCGGCCAGAATCCGCGCGGTGTCCTTGAAGGTGCACAGCGGCGCCCCGCGCGTGGGCGACACGCTGTGTCCGACCCGCAGGTCGTCCACCAGGCGCTTCGCGCTCTGCACGGTCTGGTTGTCGAAGAACTCCCAGTTGACCATCACGACCGGCGCGAAGTCGCAGGCCGCGTTGCACTCGATGTGCTCCAGGGTGATCTTTCCGTCGTCGGTGGTCTCGCCGTTGCCGACGCCGAGGTACTCCTGGAGCGACTCGAAGATCGCGTCGCCGCCCATCACCGCGCAGAGGGTGTTGGTGCAGACACCCACCTGGTAGTCACCGCTCGCCCGGCGCCGGTACATGGAGTAGAAGGTGGCGACCGCCGTGACCTCGGCCGTCGTCAGTTCCAGTACGTCCGCGCAGAACCGCATTCCGGTGCGCGTGACGTGTCCCTCCTCCGACTGCACGAGATGCAGCAACGGCAGGAGCGCGGACCGGGAGTCGGGGTAGCGGGCGACGATCTCGCGCGCGTCCCGCTCGAGCCGGGCCCGGACGTCGTCCGGGTAGGCGGGCGCGGGCAGTTCGGGCATGCCCAGGCTGACGCCCCGCTCGGAAGAAGAGGTGGTCACCGGTCGACGCCTCCCATCACGGGGTCGATGGACGCCACGGCGACGATGACGTCGGCGACCTGGCCGCCCTCGCACATCGCCGCCATGGCCTGCAGGTTGGTGAAGGACGGGTCGCGGAAGTGGACCCGGTAGGGACGGGTGCCTCCGTCGGAAACGGCGTGCACCCCGAGTTCGCCCTTGGGTGACTCGACGGCCGCGTACGTCTGTCCCGGCGGGACGCGGAAGCCCTCGGTGACCAGCTTGAAGTGGTGGATCAGGGCCTCCATGGAGGTGCCCATGATCTTCTTGATGTGGTCGAGGGAGTTGCCCAGTCCGTCCGGTCCCAGGGCGAGCTGGGCGGGCCAGGCGATCTTCTTGTCGCCGACCATGACCGGGCCGGGCTGGAGCCGGTCCAGGCACTGCTCGACGATCCTGAGCGACTGGCGCATCTCCTCCAGGCGGATCAGGAAGCGGCCGTAGGAGTCGCAGGTGTCGGCGGTCGGGACGTCGAAGTCGTACGTCTCGTAGTCGCAGTACGGCTGCGCCTTGCGCAGGTCGTGCGGCAGGCCGGTGGAGCGCAGGATCGGGCCGGTGGCGCCGAGGGCCATGCAGCCGGCCAGGTCGAGGTAGCCGACGTCCTGCATACGGGCCTTGAAGATGGGGTTCCCGGTGGCGAGCTTGTCGTACTCCGGGAGGTTCTTCTTCATCTTCTTCACGAACGCGCGGATCTGGTCCACCGCGCCGGGCGGCAGGTCCTGGGCGAGTCCGCCGGGGCGGATGTACGCGTGGTTCATCCTGAGGCCCGTGATGAGCTCGTAGATGTCGAGGATCATCTCCCGGTCGCGGAAGCCGTAGATCATGATCGTGGTGGCGCCGAGCTCCATGCCGCCGGTGGCGATGCACACCAGGTGGGAGGACATACGGTTCAGCTCCATCAGGAGCACCCGGATGATCTTGGCGCGTTCGGTGATCTGGTCCTCGATGCCGAGGAGCTTCTCGACGGCGAGACAGTAGGCGGTCTCGTTGAAGAAGGACGTCAGGTAATCCATGCGCGTCACGAACGTGGTGCCCTGCGTCCACGTGCGGTACTCGAGGTTCTTCTCGATGCCGGTGTGGAGGTAGCCGATGCCGCAGCGGGCCTCGGTGACCGTCTCGCCCTCGATCTCCAGGATCAGCCGGAGCACTCCGTGGGTGGAGGGGTGCTGGGGCCCCATGTTGACGACGATGCGCTCGTCGTCGGCGCGGGCCGCGGACTGGACGACCTCGTCCCAGTCGCCACCGGTGACCGTATATACGGTGCCCTCGGTGGTCTCGCGGGGAGAAGCGTGGGAAGTGCTCACGAGTACGACCTCCGCTGGTCCGGAGCCGGGATCTGGGCGCCCTTGTACTCGACGGGGATGCCGCCGAGGGGGTAGTCCTTGCGCTGCGGGTGGCCCTGCCAGTCGTCCGGCATCATGATCCGCGTCAGGGCCGGGTGACCGTCGAAGACGATCCCGAAGAAGTCGTAGGTCTCGCGCTCGTGCCAGTCGTTGGTCGGGTACACGGAGACCAGGGACGGGATGTGGGGATCGGCGTCCGGGGCGCTGACCTCCAGGCGGATCAGCCGGTTGTGGGTGATCGAGCGCAGGTGGTAGACGGCATGCAGCTCGCGGCCCTTGTCGTTCGGGTAGTGGACGGCGCTGACGCCGGTGCAGAGCTCGAAGCGCAGGGCCGGGTCGTCGCGCAGGGTGCGGGCGACGCGCGGCAGATGCTCGCGCTCGATGTGGAACGTGAGCTCACCGCGGTCGACGACCGTCGTGCCGATCGCGTTCTCGGGGAGGAGTCCCTGTTCCTCCAGCGCTCCCTCCAGTTCGTCGGCGACCTCGTCGAACCAGCCGCCGTAGGGCCGGGCGGACGGGCCCGGGAGGCGGACGGAGCGGACCAGGCCGCCGTAGCCGGAGGTGTCGCCGCCGTTGTTGGCGCCGAACATGCCGCGCTGGACGCGGATCTCCTCACCGCCCTGGCCGCGCTGACCGGGGAGGTTGTCGGTGGCAAGGTCCTTCTCGGGGTTCACTCCGTTCCCCGAAGCGCCGGTGCCGTTCGCGTCACTCACCGCAGCAGCCCCTTCATCTCGATCGTGGGCAGGGCCTTGAGCGCCGCTTCCTCCGCCTCGCGGGCCGCCTCCTCGGCATTCACGCCCAGCTTGGAGTTCTGGATCTTGTGATGGAGCTTGAGGATCGCGTCCATCAGCATCTCGGGGCGCGGCGGACAGCCGGGGAGGTAGATGTCGACGGGGACGATGTGGTCGACGCCCTGGACAATCGCGTAGTTGTTGAACATGCCGCCCGAGGACGCGCACACGCCCATGGAGATGACCCACTTGGGGTTGGGCATCTGGTCGTAGACCTGCCTGAGCACCGGCGCCATCTTCTGGCTCACCCGGCCGGCCACGATCATGAGGTCGGCCTGGCGCGGTGATCCGCGGAAGACCTCCATGCCGAAGCGCGCCAGGTCGTAGCGCCCGGCTCCGGTGGTCATCATCTCGATGGCACAGCAGGCGAGGCCGAAGGTGGCCGGGAAGACCGACGCCTTGCGCACCCAGCCCGCGGCCTGCTCGACGGTGGTCAGCAGGAAGCCGCTCGGCAGCTTTTCTTCGAGTCCCATGACTAAAGGCCCCTCAGTCCCATTCCAGGCCGCCGCGCCGCCATACGTACGCGTACGCGACGAAGACGGTGAGCACGAAGAGCAACATCTCCACGAGCCCGAAGACACCCAGGGCGTCGAAGGTGACGGCCCAGGGGTAGAGGAAGACGATCTCGATGTCGAAGACGATGAAGAGCATCGCCGTCAGGTAGTACTTGATGGGGAAGCGCCCGCCGCCGGCCGGCGTGGGGGTCGGCTCGATACCGCACTCATAGGCCTCGAGCTTGGCGCGGTTGTACCGCTTAGGCCCGATCAGCGTGGCCATGACCACGGAGAAGATCGCAAAGCCTGCCCCGAGGGCTCCCAGTACGAGGATGGGCGCATAGGCGTTCACCGCTCCTCGCTCCTCTCAGTCGGCACTGACTGCTGGCGATGGCACTGGACTCACATCCTTCTCACGCGCCCTGCGAACCCCGGTCGTCCCAACCAAGATCGCGAACATGTGAAGCAGGTCACAAGCCCAACTGCCTCGCATCCTATGCCCGCCACTCTGTGATCTGCGACACGGGGTATTACACAAGCTTTGTGATCTCCACCACCTGACGAAGGATCATGAAGTCATATCGGCGATGATCTCCGCACTCGAAGCGTCAGAGTGATCACAAGAAGTGACATTTACGCTCTTCATCGCAGGTGGCACAGGGCGTCTCCATATCAAGAGACTTCCCTTGCATGCAAATTGGAGATGGACGTGAGGGGCTGATAGTGGACCTCGTTCACGCATCAGAGGGAGGGCCCGGGCGGGGTGTGGACGCGTGCACGCGTTCACGAGCGGAGCGGGTGACCTTTCCGTGACCTCCGCCACATCAATGAGAGACCTATGAGAACCGGGGTTGGCCAACGATCGCGACCGATGGTAGGCCCGGGGCAATTCGGGCGTAACAGTGAAAGGCCATGATCACAGGCTTGTTCACCCGAGTCCGCAATGTCCGTTACGGCGTCAATAAAGAGTGGCGTGAAGGGTATTCGGGGGCCCCGTTGAACAAATGTGGCGCAGCACACGTTTCTTGAAGGTATGGAGGAGCCCCTGATACCGGTTGGACTCATGTCCCACACCGCTCACATACGCAGCCACCGGAAACCCCGCCGCAGCGCGTCGACTGTCGCGATGCGGGCCGGAGTCGCCAGTGGTGTCCTCGGCACGCTGGCCGTCGCCACGGCGGCCGGCACGGCCTACGCAGCCGAGCCGGTGACCCAGACGCTCGAACTGCCCGTCTTCACGGGTGATCTGGCTGCCCAGGTCGCCGAGTCCGCCCAGGCGACGCAGCAGGCCGCCGCGAACTACCAGCTCAACGCCGAGCGTGACGCCGCCGCAGCAGCGGCGGCCAAGGAGGCCAAGCAGGACCTCGCCGACGCGAAGAAGGCAGAGGCGAAGAAGAAGGCGGAGGCCGCCCGCAAGGCCGCCGCCGCGGAGGCCGTCTCCCGCTCCGCGGAGCGCTCGACGCTCTCCACCACCACCGCCAGCAGCAGCTCGACGACCGTCTCCGCGCCCGCCAGCGGCAGCGTGGCCACGGTCATCGCCTTCCTCAAGGCGCAGGTGGGCGACGCCTACGTCATGGGCGGCACCGGCCCCAACGCGTGGGACTGCTCGGGCCTCGTCCAGGCCGCCTTCAAGCAGGTCGGCGTCGACCTGCCGCGTGTCTCGCAGGACCAGTCGATGTCCGGCACCGATGTCTCCCTGTCCAATCTGGAGGTGGGCGACATCCTGTACTGGGGTGGCAAGGGCTCCGCGTACCACGTGGGCGTCTACATCGGGAACGGCCAGTACCTGGACGCGGCCAACCCCTCCAAGGGCGTCGTCATTCAGGAGCTTTCGGGTTACCCGGCGTCGGGTGCGGTGCGCGTCCTCTGACGCACGCACCCGTACCGCCACGCAAGGGCCGCAGCCGCTCGGGGGCAGCGGCCCTTCGGGCAATCCTCGACACCGCTTGATCAGGGCCCCCTGATCGGGTGCCTCAATCGGGTACCCGAATCAGGCGCTCCCAATCAGGCGCTCCGAATCGGCCATTCCGAACTCGGGCATCCTCCTCTCGGGCCGGCGGGAACTCCGCACGGTCTGCCATGAGTTGGAGGAGAGACAGCCATGCCACGTGTGTTCGTCCAGGGACAGCCCCTCGCTTCGTATCCCCCGCTCGCGCCCGAGGCCCGGCGCGGGTCGGTGCGCCGGGTCACCGAGGTGGGCGAGGCGGTCCTGCACAAGCCGTGCCGGGACGTGACCGAGTTCGGGCCCGATCTCGCCGCGCTCATCGCGGACATGTTCCTGACCATGTACGCCGCCGACGGGGCCGGTCTGGCGGCCAACCAGGTCGGTGTGGACCTCAGGTTGTTCGTCTACGACTGCCTGGACGACGAAGGTGTCCGGCATGTCGGACACGTCGTCAACCCGGTGCTCGCCGAACTCACCGCCGTCGGGCGGCGGCTGCTCGACGACCAGGAGGGGTGTCTGTCGGTTCCGGGCGCCGTGATGGACGTACCCCGGCCGGACCGGGCCGTGGTTCGCGGGTTCGACCAGGACGGCGAACCGGTCGTCGTCGAGGGCACGGGCTACTTCGCGCGGTGCCTGGAGCACGAGACCGACCACTGCGACGGCCGGGTCTATCTGGACCGGCTCTCCCGGCGGGAGCGGAAGGACGCGCTGCGGCAGGTGACGGACCGACGGGCCGAGGTACTCGCGCGCCGGGCCGCCAAGGCGGCGTCGCTCACCGCCTGAGGCTCACCTGGGGCTCGCCTGCCTACCTGGAGCGCGCCACGGGCCCGTCCGAGGCTCACGGTGGGCCCGTCTGGCGTTCGCCCGGGGCACACCCGAGGCATTCCTGAGGCGCGCCTCAGGCCCGCCGTGGCCCCCTGAGGCGTGCGAGGCCGCCTGAGGCGCGCTGGGAGCCGTCCCCGGGGAATGCCCGAGCCCCTTGCCCAGGAACGGCTCGCAGGCCCCCCTGGGTACGTCCGAGGCCCGCCTGGGAGAGGTAGGGCTCCTGTCTGCGGCTCACGCGAGGCACCAACCCCGAGGCGGGACCGGCCCCTGGGGCCGGCATGAGCAGGCCTGGGCCCGAGCCCGGGGCCTGCATGAGCAGGCCTGGGCCGGTCTCAGTCCGGCCCGGGCCCGCCTAGGGCGTCTTCCCCGGGCCCACCCGGGACCGCTCCGGCACTCACGCCATCGGGCCCGCCCGGGACTCGCGCCATCGGGCCCACCCAGGGCTCACACCACCGGGCCCGCCCACTCACGCCTTCCGGGCCGCCTAGGCTCGCGCCTTCGGGTCACTGGAGGGGGTGACGCCCCGGGAGTCACCCAAGGCTCACACCATCGAGGCCGTCCAGGGCTCACGCGCCTTCCGGGCCGCCCGGGCTCACGCGCTGGGGCCACTGGGGCTGACGCCCCGGGAGCCACCCAAGGCTCACGCCTTCGGAACCACCCGGGACTCGCGCCATCGGAACCCCCAGGGCTCACACCACCAGGCCCGCCCAAGGCCGACACCACCGGGCCCGCCCAAGGCCGACACCACCGGGCCCGCCCAAGGCCGACACCACCGGGCCCGCCCAAGGCCGACACCAGCGGGGTCGTCCAGGGCTTACCCCAGCGGGTGCGCCCAGGGCCTACGCCTTTGGGGCTGCCTTGCTCAGGCCGTTGATGATGCGGTCCATTGCGTCGCCGCCTGTGGGGTCGGTGAGGTTGGCGAGCATTTTGAGGGTGAACTTCATCAGGAGGGGGTGGGTCAGGCCGCGTTGGGCCGCGATCTTCATGACCTTCGGGTTGCCGATGAGCTTCACGAAGGCGCGGCCCAGCGTGTAGTAGCCGCCGTAGGTGTCGGCGAGGATCTGCGGGTAGCGGCGCAGGGCCAGTTCGCGCTGGGCGGGCGTGGCGCGGGCGTGGGCCTGGACGATCACGTCGGCGGCGATCTGGCCGGACTCCATGGCGTAGGCGATGCCCTCGCCGTTGAAGGGGTTGACCAGGCCGCCGGCGTCGCCGACGAGCAGCAGGCCCTTGGTGTAGTGGGGCTTGCGGTTGAAGGCCATGGGGAGGGCGGCGCCACGGATCGGCCCGGTCATGTTTTCGGGGGTGTAGCCCCAGTCCTCCGGCATCGACGCGCACCAGGCCTTGAGGACCTCGCGCCAGTCGAGTTCCTTGAAGGAGTCGGAGGTGTTGAGGACCCCGAGGCCGACGTTCGACGTGCCGTCGCCCATGCCGAAGATCCAGCCGTAGCCGGGCAGCAGCCGGTCCTCGCCGGGGCCGCGGCGGTCCCACAGTTCCA
Organism: Streptomyces vulcanius; assembly: GCF_042653945.1. Taxonomy (NCBI): domain Bacteria; kingdom Bacillati; phylum Actinomycetota; class Actinomycetes; order Kitasatosporales; family Streptomycetaceae; genus Streptomyces; species Streptomyces vulcanius. The sequence continues at coordinate 58,023 of NZ_JBHSFK010000022.1, forward strand.
GCCAGGACTCCAGGTAGTCGTCCTCGTGGCGCGGGGAGGTGAAGTACGTGCGGACCGCGACGCCCATCGGGCGGTCCTCGCGGCGGTGCAGGCCCATCGCCACCGACAGACGGGTGGAGTTGCCGTCGGCGGCCACCACCAGCGGGGCGTGGAAGGTGACTTCCCGCTTCTCCTCGCCCAGCTTGGCGTGCACGCCGGTGATGCGGCCGGTGCGGTCGTCGACGATCGGGGCGCCGACGTTGCAGCGCTCGTGGAGGCGCGCGCCCGCCTTCTGGGCCTGCCGGGCGAGTTGCTCGTCGAAGTCGTCGCGTTTGCGGACGAGGCCGTAGTCCGGGTAGGTGGCGAGATCCGGCCAGTCCAGCTGGAGGCGGATGCCGCCGCCGATGATGCGCAGGCCCTTGTTGCGCAGCCAGCCGGCCTCTTCGGAGATGTCGATGCCCATGGCCACGAGTTGTTTGGTGGCGCGCGGGGTGAGGCCGTCACCGCACACCTTCTCCCGCGGGAACTCGGTCTTCTCCAGCAGGAGCACGTCGAGGCCGGCCTTGGCGAGGTAGTAGGCGGTCGTGGAGCCGGCCGGCCCGGCGCCGACGACGATGACGTCGGCGGAGTGCTCGGAGAAGGGCCGGGAGTGGGGCTCGGGCGCGACGGTCACGGCGGGATCTCCCCAAGTTCGGAATCTGCGTGCCGACCGGCACTGGACATGGGCAGTCTATTCAGCAGAATTGATCACCCGGCTGAAGGGCTGCCCCGTGAACCGAGCTCTCCCCGTTGTACGGCTGCGTGTCCCCACGGACGAGGACGCGGTCGCGTGGCACCGGATCTTCGGCCACCCGGACGTCATGGAGTTCCACGGCGGCCGGCCCGCGGAGCTCTCCGCCTACGAGGAGCTCACCGCCCGACAGCGCCGGCACGACGCGGAGCGCGGCTTCTGTCTGTGGACCATGCTGGACGAGGAGGGCAGGGTCGTCGGCTTCACGGGCGCGCAGCCGTGGGAGCGGGAGTGGGGGCCGTCCGGCGAGATCGAGATCGGGTGGCGGCTCGGCCGTGAGTACTGGGGGCAGGGGTACGCCACGACGGCCGCGCGGATGACGATCGAGCGGGTGCGGGCGGCCGGGGTACCGAGTGTGGTGGCGATGGTGATGGCCACGAACACCCGGTCGATCGCGGTGACCCAGCGGCTCGGCATGCGGCTCGCGGAGGTCTTCAGGACGCCGACGTCGCAAAAGGAGGGCCACTGCTACCGGCTCGACCTCCAGGCCCAGTGACCCACCCGTACCTCACCCTCACTCCAGAAAGTCACGCTGAGTAACCATCTGTCACATTCGGATACGCAGCGCTTCCGGACGGCACCCTCGGGCGGTTACCCTTCCAGTACCGCTGGGGGTGACATCTGTGCTCATACCGCCCAAAACACCCGAAGTGCTCGTGCCCAGGTTCGTCGGTCTGATGGCCGTGGACGCGCGCGAGGCGGCCGCCGCGCAAGGCGTGCTGCTGGCCGCTCCCGACCGGCCCGACTTCCACCGCGCCGTCGTCGACTACGTCGTACGGCAGTACCCACCGCCCGGAGTGGAGGTATCGCGCGGGGCCGTCGTCACCGTGTGGTTCGACTTCGGCGAGGGCGAGGGCGGCGGTGGAGCGGGCGTCCGCGAGCCGCGCGTGCCGAGACCGGGCGGCGGCGGGCTGCAGCGCGAGCTGGACCGGTCGGGGGCACCGTCGGGGTCGCCCTTCGAGTCGATCGGCCTCTGATCGGCAGGACGCTCAGGCGTCCTTGAAGCCGCGGTGCAGGGTCACCACGCCGCCCGTGAGGTTGCGCCAGGCGACCCTGGACCAGCCGGCCTTCCGCAGCAGCTCGGCGAGTGCGGGCTGGTCGGGCCAGGCGCGGATGGACTCGGCGAGGTAGACGTACGCGTCCGGGTTCGAGGAGACCGCGCGGGCGACCGGGGGCAGGGCGCGCATCAGGTACTCGGTGTAGACCGTGCGGAAGGGCGCCCAGGTGGGGTGCGAGAACTCGCAGATCACCACCCGTCCGCCGGGCCTGGTGACGCGGTACATCTCGCCCAGGGCGGCGGCGGTGTCCTGCACGTTGCGCAGGCCGAAGGAGATGGTGACGGCGTCGAAGGTGTCGTCCTTGAACGGCAGCCGGGTGGCGTCACCGGCCGTGAACGGCAGCCAGGTGTGCCGCTGCTTGCCGACCTGGAGCATGCCGAGGGAGAAGTCGCAGGGGACGACGTACGCGCCGGTCCGCGCGAAGGGGAGGGAGGAGGTGGCCGTGCCCGCGGCGAGGTCCAGGACCTTCTGCGCCGGCCGGGCGTCGACCGCCCTCGCCACCTCCTTGCGCCACCTGCGGTCCTGGCCGAGCGACAGCACGTCGTTCGTCAGGTCGTACCGTTCCGCCACGCGGTCGAACATCGAGGCGACTTCGTGGGGCTGCTTGTTCAGGGAAGCGCGGGTCACCTCGCCATTCTTACAGCACCCCCTCACGGCAGAAGTTTCGGCTTCTTCTTCGCCGCCACGTCCTCCACCCACCCGCAGGACAGGACGAAGAACCCGATCAGCAGCCAGCTGATGCCGAACATGAACCACTGGCTCTCCAGCGGCAGGTACTTCTCGAACGCGGGCACGTTCCAGAACTGGTCGATCAGCGGGACGGCGAGGATCAGGGCGATCTGGTGCCAGAGGTAGATCGTGACCGCGCGCGCGTTGAAGACGGTGACGATCCGGTTCGTCCGGCGGAAGCGGGTCAGCCAGGCGAAGTCGATGCCGAAGGACGACTTGGCCCACATCAGCAGCAGCACGCAGCCGGCCGACCAGAAGGCCTGTGCGAGGGGGTCCTCGTCCAGGTCGTAGGTGCCGAAGTCGGCCTGGTGGGCGAAGGCGTACCAGCCGCCGAAGCCGATCGCGGCGAGCGAGAGGACGACGACCGCGGCCGGTTTCATCCGCTGGAGCACGCCGTCGCGGTGCGCGAAGCCGAGCATCCAGCAGAAGAGGTACGTCGACAGGTCCCACAGGGCGGTGCCGAACCGGTTGTCCGGGCCCGACCAGAGGAAGTTCAGGACGAGGATCGGGGCGAGGGAGAGCGCGAGCACCGGGAGGGGGGCCAGGCGGAACACCCGTAGGAGGAGCGGGGAGAGCAGGACGAACCAGAGGTACGTGCGCAGGTACCAGAGGATCTCCCAGGCCTGCTCGCCCCAGGCGTTGCCCGGGGGGTCGCCCAGCGGGACGACCCAGTAGACGATCTCCCAGTTCGGGATCCAGTCGTGGATCAGCATGGCCAGGACGACGAAGACACCCCAGAACCAGAAGGGGGGCAGGAGTCGGCGTATCCGGCTCTTGACGACCTTGAGCGCGGGGCGCTCCAGGGACTTCGCCATGAGGGTGCCGGCCAGGCCGAACATGATGCCCATGGAGGGGAAGACCATGCCGGCCCAGGCCCAGCCGAAGGTGTGATAGGCGACGACCCTTATCAACGCCAGGGCGCGGAGGGAGTCGAAGTAGCGGTCTCTCTGAGGTGCCGGGGGCTTGGACTCCTTGGCCTGTGTTTCATCGGCACCCGGTACTGCAGGAGCATCCAGATGTACGACACCCTTGCTGTGCGCGCCCATCAGCTCACCCCCGCCGGGGTGCCGACCTCGCCTGTGCGCTTCAGTTTCTGCCAGCGGAGGCGGCCGCCTGTCAGGGCGGTGATGCAGGAGTGGATGAGGACGAGGTACATCATCTGGCGGTAGGCCAGCTGCTGGAGCGGCATCATCAGCAGATAGCGGTACTGCTCACGGTCGAGGCGGAACGCGTAGGCCGCGCAGCCCAGCTGGACGCCGAGGACCGCGAACCAGGCCAGCAGGGCCGCCTGGAAGTCGACGAAGATCATCGAGTAGACGGTGAAGACGTCGATGAGCGGCGCGAAGACCGGCGTGACGATCTGGAAGAGGACCACCAGAGGCATGCCGACGCGGCCGAAGCGGCCCGAGGGACCCTTGTCGGTCAAGGACTTGCGGTGCTTCCACAGGGCCTGCATGGTGCCGTAGGACCAGCGGTAGCGCTGCGACCACAGCTGCTTCAGCGAGCCGGGCGCCTCCGTCCAGGCCCTGGCGTGCTCCTGGTAGACGACCTGCCAGCCCGCGCGGTGCATGGCGATGGTGATGTCGGTGTCCTCGGCGAGGGTGTCCTCGCTCATGCCGCCGACCTCCAGGACGGCGTCGCGGCGGAACGCGCCGATCGCGCCGGGGATGGTCGGCATGCAGCGCAGCAGGTCGTACATGCGGCGGTCGAGGTTGAAGCCCATCACGTACTCGATGTGCTGCCAGGCGCCGATGATCGTGTTGCGGTTGCCGACCTTGGCGTTGCCGGCGACCGCGCCGACCTTCGGGTCGGCGAAGGGCTGCACCAACTGGTGCACGGCGTCCGGCTCGAAGACGGTGTCGCCGTCCATCATGATGACGATGTCGTAACTCGCGTTGCGGACACCGTTGTTGAGGGCGGCGGGTTTGCCGGCGTTCTCCTGGCGGATGACGCGGACGTTGGTCATGCCGAGCGAGAGGGCCGCGTCGCGGGCGATCTCGGAGGTGCCGTCCGTCGACCCGTCGTCGACCACGATGATCTCGATCGGGTGGGTGCTCTGCGCCAGTGACTGAAGGGTGTTGGCGATGCACTCCTTCTCGTTGTACGCCGGGACGATCACGCTCACCGGGCCGGTGACGGTCGGCCCCCAGCTGAAGCGGCGCTTGTTGCGCAGTCTGTAGTGGCGGCGGGCCAGGATGAGCATCATCCCGAAGCGGCCCATGACCGCGACGCCGACCACCAGCAGCCCCACCGAGAGCGCCGGGACGGTCCACTCGGCGAGGGTGACGGCCGCGACCAGGGCCTTGCCCTCGTAGAGGGTCACGCCGGTGGCCTCGCGGTGGGCGGCCTGGAGGGGATCACGCGTCGTGTCCGTACGGCTGCCGTTGCCGCTGCCCGCGCCGGCGCCGTAGCCGCCGTTACCGCCCTCGCCGTTCGGCGCACCGCCCGGCTGCTCACCACCGACACCGACACCGGCACCGGCACCCGCACCCGCACCCGCACCGGCCTGGGCAGAACCAGCACCGGTACCGGCGCCGCCTGCCGCAGCCGCGCCGTTGCCGCTCTCCTCCTCGATCACCCCGCTGATCGTGGTGAAGGTGTAGCCGGCCTTCTGCATCTTCTCGATGTACTTCGGCAGGGCCTTGATCGTCTGCGACCGCTCGCCGCCCGCGTCGTGGAAGAGCACGGACGCGCCCTTGTCGTCCTCGGGCGTGGCCCACTTGATGATCTTCGAGACGCCCGGCCGCTTCCAGTCGTCGCTGTCGGTGTCGACGAAGACGCTGGTGTAGCCGTCCTCGCCGAGCTTCTTGTAGACGGGCCAGCTGTAGTTGTCGATGGCGTCCGTCTCGGAGGAGTACGGCGCGCGGAAGAGCGTGGTGGTGATGCCGGCCGCACCGGCGAGCGCGAGCTGGGTCTGCGTCATCTCCCGCGTGACGCGGGCGTCGCTCTGGTAGGAGAGGTCGACGTGGGTGAAGGTGTGGATGCCCACCTCGTTGCCCTGCTCGACCAGGTCCTTCACGATGCTCGGGTAGCGCGAGACCATCGAGCCCACCAGGAAGAACGTGGCTGGTACGTCGTGCTCCTGGAGGATGTCCAGGACCTGGGGCGTCCAGGTGGGGTTCGGGCCGTCGTCGAAGGTGAGCGCGATCGTCTTGTCGGGGACGGAGAGCGTCGTGGCCTGGCCGCCCCGGAAGGTGAGGATCGGGCCGCCGTCGAGGACCTTGTCGGGCACCTTGCTGGAGCTGGCGCCGGTGCGCACGCGCTGGTCGCCGCCGACCTCGGCGCGCAGATAGCCGTCAAGCAGCATCACGCTGGTCAGCGCGAGCAGGAGCAGCAGGGCGAGGATGACACGCGGTTTCTGCAGCGCCGCGGCCTTGCCCGCCGCCCGTTTCATACGGGTGGGGGCGCGGCGACGCCCGCGGGAGGTGGGTGTAGTCGTCGTCATGGCGGTGGTGCGTTCCCGTCAGTTGGCGGAGGCGGACGCGGACGGCGAGGCGGTGCCGGTGGGCAGCCCCGACGGCGGGGTCGCGCCGGGTGCGCCGATCTCGTAGCCGATCCCGCCGTTGGGGCGGATGCCGCCGGGGCCGCCCTGGCCGCTGCGGCCGTTCCCCCCGAAGGGCAGCAGCGAGGACGGCGTGAGGGAGGTGCCCCAGCCCATGAAGGCGGCGCCGAGGATGACGGCGTAGGCGAGGCAGCCGACCCCGAGGAGGAGGCCGATCCTGCGCAGGAGCTTGGACCTGCGCCCGGAGTTGTCCACGAACACGGGCCCCTCTGCGGAGCCCGAGTCGCCACCGTTGCGATTGCGACGGCGACCCCGGACGGCGTCACGATTTTCGAAGGCAGACTCGGATTGCATTCCTCGGATATTAGAGAGCCTTTATGTGGCAGAAACTCTGATCTCCATGTGAGGAACCCATGAGAAACGCGTGAACCTGTCTCCTTCCTGAGAGATTCATAAAAGCCATGCGAGATCTGTTCGTGACATGGGAGGGTCGATTGTCCCTTTTGGGTGGCCAGTTGACCCCTTTTGCGCACCCACTTCCATGAAGTGACTGTGTGCCCACTGTTCGCTCACCATCACCCCTGATGTGAGACATTTCCAATTCAGAAACGCATTCTCGTTTCTGTCTTGAGACAGACATCACGAAAATTAAGAGAGCGGGTCTTGAACAATGAGGAGTTCCCTTACGTACACGGCAGGGCTGGTCTGTGTGTTTGCCCTGGCCACGGCGGGATGCTCCGCGGGGTCCGACGGCACGTCGGACGCGGCACCCGCGGCGACGAAACCGGCCACGAGCGCCTCACCGTCGGAAAGCGCGTCGTCCGGTACATCGGGTACCTCCAGTACGTCCTACGCCCCTTATGTCAGCGCCGGCGAAGCCTCCGACAATGACTCGGCGGGCTCGCCCGCGACGTACAACCTGGCCTTCGTCATCTCCGACGACAGCAGCTGTACGCCGGAGTGGAACGGGGCGAGCGCCGTCGACGACTCGGCGGTGAAATCCCGTATCTCCGCGCTGACGGAATCGGGGGCCACGGTCCGTGTCTCCTTCGGCGGGGCCTCCGGCAAGGAGCTGGCGACGACCTGTGACAGCGCGTCCGCGCTCGCCGACGCGTACGGCGAGGCGCTCGACGCGGCGGGTTCCACGCAGGCCGACTTCGACATCGAGGGCGACCAGCTGACCGACTCCGACTCGGTCGCCCTGCGCTCGGAGGCGATCGCCCTGCTCCAGGAGGACCGTCCCGACCTGGAGGTCTCCTTCACCCTTCCGGTGATGCCGTCCGGCCTGGACGACGACGGGCTCGCGCTGCTGGAGTCCGCGAACAAGTACGACGTCCAGGTCTCCACCGTCAACATCATGACGATGAACTACGGCGAGTCGTACGACGACGACATGGGCGCGTACGCGATCACCTCGGCGAAGGCCACGCAGGCTCAGCTGAAGGAGGTGTTCGGCACGACGGACGCCACTGCGTGGCGGGCTCTCGCGCTCACTTCGATGATCGGGACGAATGACGTCGACAACGAGACGTTCACGCTGGCCGATGCGGCGGAGGTGCGGGCGTTCGCCGAGGAGAAGGGGGTGGCGTGGGTGTCCATGTGGTCGACGTTTCGGGACCAGGAGTGTGAGGAGGGGACGTCGACGGATGATGCGTTGACCAACTGCAGTGGGGTTGAGCAGAGTTCGGGGGCGTTCGCGGAGGCGTTCTCCGGGTGATCCGTGAGGTGCGGGTCGTGGGGGGGGTGCTCGCGCAGTTCCCCGCGCCCCTCGAGAGCCAGAAGCAACGGCCCTCACCTGGACCGGTATACCAAGCGGCCGTCGAGCACCGTGGCCACGCAACAGGAGGCCCCCCGCTCCCTCAGGGTCGCCTCGTCGGGGACGTCGAAGACGGCGAGGTCGGCCCGGCCGCCCACGGTGAGGGGGGTGTGGACGGTACCCGCCAGGTCGTAGCCCTCGGCGAAGGGGTCGAGGTCGGGGCGCTCCCCGAGCAGCATGCCTCCGGGGCCGCCGGTGTGGGGCACCACGGCCAGGCCGGACCGGGCGACGGCCTGGGCGATCACCGGGTCCCGGAAGCGGGTGCCGGTCGCCGCGAGGGCTGTCGTGCCGTGACGCAGCATCCGTTGGAGGCCGCGCCGTACGCTGCCGGCCCACCGCGCGTCGGTGAGATCCAGGGCCGCCAACCGGTCGCCCCACAAGGGGAGTTCGCCCAGTTCGTCGGCCTCGCGCGGGTCGGGGTGGTAGCAACTGCGCAGCAGCCACAGGGCGTGCCACTGGCGCAGCCCGGGAGTGAGTACGCCCGGCCAGCGGCGGACGCGTGCGTCCGGTGCCGTCTCGGCCATGTCCTCGTACGGTCCGAAGGCCGCGATGCGGCTGCCGTCCACCACGACCGCGCCGTCCGGAACGGGGGCCGCGTCGGCCGGCAGGAGCAGGTCGGCGGTGTGAATCGTCAGCACGGGCGCGCGCCAGTCAGGTATGTCAGCCGGGTCGTCAGTTGGAGGCGAGGATCTTCAACTCGGGGTGGGCCGTGCCGCCTTCGATGGCGGTGGAGGAGATGTGCGAGGCGACGCGCTCGTCGACCGGGTCGTTCGCCGGGTCGTCGTGGACGACGAGGTGCTCGTAGGTCGTGGCGCGCTGGGCCGGCACCCGGCCCGCCTTGCGGATCAGGTCGATGATCTCCAGGCGGTTGGAGCGGTGCTTCGCGCCCGCCGAGGAGACCACGTTCTCCTCCAGCATGATCGAGCCGAGGTCGTCCGCGCCGTAGTGCAGGGAGAGTTGGCCGACCTCCTTGCCCGTGGTCAGCCAGGAGCCCTGGATGTGGGCGATGTTGTCCATGAAGAGGCGCGCGATGGCGATCATCCGCAGGTACTCGAAGATGGTCGCCTGCGTGCGGCCCTTCAGGTGGTTGTTCTCGGGCTGGTAGGTGTACGGGATGAAGGCGCGGAAGCCGCCCGTCCGGTCCTGTACGTCACGGATCATCCGCAGGTGCTCGATGCGCTCGGCGTTGGTCTCGCCGGTGCCCATGAGCATGGTCGAAGTGGACTCGACGCCCAGCCCGTGCGCGGTCTCCATGATCTCCAGCCAGCGCTCGCCGCTCTCCTTCAACGGGGCGATGGCCTTGCGGGGCCGCTCGGGGAGGAGTTCGGCGCCGGCGCCGGCGAAGGAGTCGAGGCCGGCCGCGTGGATGCGGGTGATGGCCTCGTCGACGCTCACGTTGGAAATCCGGGCCATGTGCTCGACCTCGGACGCGCCCAGCGAGTGGATCACCAGCTGGGGGAACTCCTTCTTGATGGCCGCGAAGTGCTTCTCGTAGTACTCCACGCCGTAGTCCGGGTGGTGGCCGCCCTGGAACATGATCTGGGTGCCGCCGAGTTCGACGGTCTCGGCGCAGCGGCGCAGGATGTCGTCCAGGTCGCGCGTCCAGCCCTTGGCCGTGTCCTTGGGGGCCGAGTAGAAGGCGCAGAACTTGCACGCGGTGACGCACACGTTCGTGTAGTTGATGTTCCGCTCGATGATGTACGTGGCGATGTGCTCGATGCCCGCGTACCGCTGTCGCCGTACCGCGTCGGCGGCGGCGCCCAGCGCGTGCAGGGGCGCGTCGCGGTAGAGGACGAGGGCCTCCTCCGGCGTGATCCGCCCACCGGCGGCGGCACGGTCGAGCACGGCTGTGACATCAACAGAGGTGAGGTCGGCCTTCTCGGTCACCGGATGCGTCCCTTTCGTCAAGGGTTGTGGACGGACGGAAAGCCAGCCTACGCCAGCGCCCTCACGGTCCCCGCCTCAGGCCGTGTACGCGCCGATCAGCAGCCCGGCGAAGGCGCCGACGAGCATGAAGGGCCCGAAGGCGATCGTCGTACGACGTCCCGCGCGCCGCGCGACGACGAGCGCGCCGCCGTAGAGCGCGCCGAGCAGGAACGCGGCGAAGGTGCCGAGCAGCATGGTCGGCCAGCCGTACCAGCCGAGGACGGCCCCGATACCGAGGGCCAGTTTGACGTCGCCGAAGGCGAGTCCGCCGGGGTTGAGGAGGTGGAGGAGGAGGTAGGCGGCGGCCAGGGCCGGTGCGCCCAGCAGGGCCCCCGTCCAGGTGCCGGCGTGCTCGGGCAGCAGGGCGACCGGGCCGAGGAGCGCGAGTGCGGAGGCCGCGAGGAGGAAGGTGAGCGGATCGGGCAGCCGCCGCACCCGTACGTCGACGACGGCCAGCAGTACCCCGACGGGCGCGAGCAGCAACCACGCCCCGAGCTCCGGCCGCACGCCGGTGGCCAGGGCGAGCGCGGCGCATACGGCGCCCGTGAGCGCGGGGAGGAGCAGGCCGCCGGGGCCGTACGACGCGGATGGCTCGGCCCGCGCGTCAGCCTCGGCATCCGGTGTCGCCGCCCGCGCCGCGAGACGGCCGCCGTCAGCCGCGGAAGCCGGTGCCTCCGCCGCGCAGGCCGCGCACCGCGCCCGCCCCACCCATCCCCGCAGCGGGTGTCCCGCCGGGCAGGCGTCGCGCCAGCCCTCCTCCGGAACATCAACCCCCTCCTCCCCCTCCCCCTCCCCTTCCTCCTGTACCGGCACGGAGAAGCGGTAGGCGGCGCGGGGCAGGAGGGAACCCGCCGCCACGCCCCACACCAGCGCGAGGAAGGCCAACAGGAGATCGCTGGGGGGTGTTGTGATCATCGCCGGCCCGCCCGGCTGCGCCGGCCGAGGTACCAGAGCCCGCCGGCCATCGCGACCGTCACCCCGTACGCCACCGCCACGCCGCCCGTGCCCGGGATGTACGCGCACGTCCCGGCGTCCGAGCGGCAGTTGCGGCCGGGCAGCGCGAGGATGACGGCGATCGGCACGCCGACGGCCACCGACCAGCAGACCCCCTGGCCCCGTCCCGTGAGCCGGTTGCCGCCGGCCCACCCGGCCAGGGACAGCAGTCCGAGGACCGCGCCGACCGTCCACCCTCCGCCCGGCACCTCGGCCAGCGCCGGTGCGGCCTCCCGCACGACACGCCTCAGCCCCCAGACCGCGAGGAGGACGACCCCGACGAAGACCGCCCCGATGAGCAGCGTGCCCACCAGCCCCAAGGCGTCCCGCGCCCGCAGCCTCCCCCGGTCCCGGTCCCGACCTCGATCCCGATCCCGGTCCCGGCCTCGATCCCGGCCCCGCCCCCGATTCGCCATCTACCGCACCTTCGACATGCGTGCCGTCGGGTTGCCCTCCGCAGAGCTGTCCGAGGTGTAGGTGAGGTCGTCGCCGGTCGGGGTGAAGCGGATGGTGTGCGGAGTCGGGTTGCAGCCCGAGTGGTTGGTCTTCGCGCCCACGGAGTCGGCGACGACTTCCTTCGCCGTCACCTTCTTCAGCGTCAGGACGTCCAAGCAGACCCCGCCGAGCACATCGGTCTGCCGCAGCTCGCCCAGCTTCTCGCCCACGTCCGCCTGTTTCAGGGTGACCCGGAAGGTGCCCATCGGGAGGGTGCCGCCGAGGCCGCTGCCCTCGCCCTGCCAGGTGCCGACGTAGCGGGCCGGGAGCGCGGTGGGCGCCGTGTCGCTCGCGGGGGCGCTCGAATAGGCCGACGGTTCGGAGGCCGCGGGGCCGTTGCCGGCGTCGGACCCGGCGTCGTCGTTGGCGCCGCCCGGCAGCAGTTGGAAGACGAAGACCGAACCCACCGTCACCACCGCCAGCGCCCCCGCGACCGCGAGCGCGACGGAGCAGCTCAGCCGCCGTCCGCGCCCGCCCTCACCGGGGACGGTGGAGGCCGACAGGCTGACGGAGACCTTCCCGGGGCGGGGAGCCTCTCTGGGCGTCGGCACGGCCGCCAGGGCAGGACCACCCGGAAGATCCACCGGGGTCGCGGGGCTCGCGTCCATCACCGGCGGCGGCCCGAACGCCCCGGCCGTCACGGGCTCCCCAGCCGAACCGGCCGTCGCAGACTCACCAACCGACCCGACCGAACCGACCGAACCTACCGACCCAACCGGCCCGACCGACCCAATCGGCCCGACCGACCCGGGCTCCCCTTCCGTCACCGCCGTGCTGCTGAATCCGACGGGCCCCGAGGGGACCGCCTCCGCCGCCTCCAGGTTCAGCAGCTGTACGGCGCTCCGCCCGACCTGCTCCACCAGCGCCCCCGGCAGCCACCCGGCCGCGACCAGCCGGGCCGCTCCCTCGGGGGCGAGCCGTCGGGCCACCTCGCCGGGGGCGGGACGGACGGCGGGGTCCTTGGCGAGGCAGGCCTCGACGACCTCCCGCAGCGGCCCGTCGCCCAGTTTCCCCAGCTCAGGCTCCTCGTGGACGACCTTGTAGAGCAGCGCGGCCGACGAGTCCCCCGGGAACGGCGGCTCGCCGGTCGCCGCGTACGCCAGCACCGCGCCGAGCGAGAAGACGTCGGCCGCGCCCGACAAGGCACCGCCCTTGCCGAGGATCTGCTCGGGGGCCATGTAGCCGGGGGAGCCGACGGAGACGCCGGTCGAGGTGAGCGAGGAGGTGCCGTCCGTGGCACGGGCGATGCCGAAGTCGATGAGCAGCGGGCCGTCCACGGTCAGCAGCACGTTGGACGGCTTGACGTCCCGGTGCACAAGGCCCAGGTCGTGCACCGCCGCCAGCGCCTCCGCGAGCCCCGCGCCCAGCACCCGCACGGTGTGCTCCGGCAGTGCCCCCTCGGCGGAGGCGACGGCCGCGGCCAGCGAAGGACCGGCCGCGTAGGCCGTCGCGACCCAGGGGACCGCGGCCTCGGGGTCGGCGTCGAGGACGGGTGCGGTCCACGCGCCGCCGACCCGCCGCGCCGCGTCGACCTCGCGCCGGAAGCGGGTGCGGAACTCGTCGTCGAGCGCGAGGTGCGGATGCACGATCTTCACGGCGACCGTGCGCCCCCCGGCGCTGCGCCCCAGGTAGACCCGGCCCATTCCGCCCGAGCCGAGCCGGCCGAGAAGCCGGTAGGGCCCGACGGCCGTGGGTTCGTCGGCTCCGAGCGGCTGCATGAATGTCCACCCCTCCCCCGTAGGACGCGGAACTCGCAATTCGCAATTCGCAGGCAGCGTAGTGCCGACGTCAGTCCCGCAGCAGCTCCACTTTCACGTCCGCCGGGAAACCCGTGGTGGGACCGACCCTGCGCGCGAACTCCGCGACCGCCGCCAGCTGGGGGCCGCCGAAGCGGAAGTCGAGGGTGGTGAAGTACCGCTCCAGGACCTGCTCGTCGAACGCCTCCCAGCGGGCCGCCTGCTCGGCGACCTTGCCGACCTCCTCCAGGGAGACGTTGCGGGAGGTGAGGAAGGCCTGGTGGACGTCGCGGGTGAGGGCCGGCTCCCGGTCCAGGTAGTCCCGGCGGGCGGCCCAGACGGCGAACACGAAGGGCAGGCCGGTCCACTCCTTCCACAGGGTGCCGAGGTCGTGCACCTGGAGGCCGAAGCGGGGTGCGTCGACCAGGTTGGCGCGCAGGGCCGCGTCCCCGATGAGTACGGCCGCCTCGGCGTCCTGCATCATCAGGCTGAGGTCGGGCGGACATGTGTAGTAGTCGGGTCGTACGCCGAAACGGTCGGCCAGCAGCAGCTGGGCCAGGCGTACGGAGGTGCGCGAGGTGGAGCCGAGGGCGACGCGCGCCCCGTCCAGTTCCTCCAGCGGGACCTGCGAGACGATCACGCAGGACATGACCGGTCCGTCGCAGCCGACCGCGATGTCGGGGAAGGCGACCAGGTCGTCGGCGTTCCTGAGGAACTCGACCAGGGTGATGGGCCCGATGTCGAGGTCCCCGCGTACCAGCTTCTCGCTGAGCTTCTCCGGGGTGTCCTTCGTGAGCTCGAAGTCGAGGAGCGTGCCGGTTCTCGCGAGCCCCCAGTACAGGGGCAGGCAGTTCAGGAACTGGATGTGGCCGACGCGCGGCCGGGTGCGAGAATTGTCCACATCGCGAGGCTAGACCTCGTCCGGTACTCTGCGGACTCCGCCCCCCGGGTCAACTGCTTCACGAGATGTTCAAACATCCGGGTGACGTGATCTTGACCCCTATTGCATTCGGCTGCCCACATGCTAGGCTCGCCGCAAGTTGCAGTTTGGTTTCCCTTGCAGTACAGAGCCTGCGGAGCGCATGTAACCGCGGGCTCTTGACGTTTTCAGACGTATGCAGTTGTGCGGCACTCGCTTTTCACACTTGCAGGTTCTGGAGCAGGGCAACCCTTTGGGCCCAAGGAGGGCTTATGGCTACCGGAACCGTGAAGTGGTTCAACGCCGAAAAGGGCTTTGGCTTCATCGCCCAGGAAGGCGGCGGCCCCGACGTCTTCGTCCACTACTCCGCGATCAACGCACAGGGATTCCGTTCCCTCGAGGAGAACCAGCAGGTCTCCTTCGACGTCACGCAGGGCCCGAAGGGTCCGCAGGCGGAGAACGTCACCCCCGTGTGATTGTCACACCTCGTGTGATCGCATTCTGAGTGCAGCACCCAAGGAGCCCCGTGCCGAAAGGCACGGGGCTCCTGCCTTTGGCCTCGCGCCCCGGCCATCGCCCCGGCCATCGCCCCGACTGTCGGCCCGACTGTCGGCCCGGCTGTCAGTGGGGGCCTCTAGGGTCCCCGGCATGACCGAGAAAGACACACGCACCTTCTACGACGCCATCGCCGAGGACTACGCCGACCGTTTCCGCACCGATCTCGCCGACAAACCTCTGGAGCGGGCTGTCCTCACCGCCTACGCCGAGCTGGTCGGCGTAGGCGGCCGGGTGGCGGATCTGGGCTGCGGGCCCGGCCGGACGACGGGACTCCTGGCGTCGCGCGGGCTGACGATGTCCGGCCTCGACCTCTCCGAGTCGTTTCTGGCGATCGCGCGCCGCGAGAACCCGGGGATCCCCTTCGCCCAGGGATCGATGCTGAGGCTGCACGAACACGGCTACGACGACGCCTCGCTCGACGGCGTCCTGTCCTTCTACTCCTCGATCCACACCCCTGTGGACGAGCTTCCCGCCCTCTTCGCGGAGTTCCACCGCGTCCTGCGCCCGGGCGGCCCGCTCCTCCTGGCCTTCCAGGTCGGCGACGAGCCCCGCCACCACGACCGCCCCTGGGGCCACCCGGTCACCCTGGACTTCGAGCGCCGCCGTCCGGAGCGGATGACGGAGCTGCTGCGGGCGGCCGGCTTCACCCTGGTGTCCTGCACGGTGCGCGAGCCGATCCCGGACAGCGACGAGAGGACCCCGCACGCCTTCCTGATCACCAGGCGAGCCGCCTAGCCGCCCGGCCTTTCCCGCGCCGGGACCCTTGCACGTTCTTCCCTCCTGGCATGGTGCCCGCGTGCACTCTTCTCCCCTCCCCCGACCGGGATCCGTCGCGGCTTCGGCCGTCCCGGCAACGCCGTGACCAGGGGTGATCAGGTCTCCGGGCAGTGAACGGTTCGTTCCGGCTCCCCGTCCGGCGCGCGAGCAGGGGACTGAACCGGCGGTATGAGGTGCGCATCCTCAGGTGGTGACGCCGCGCTGCTCACAAGGCAGTGCGGCGCACGCCCACCCGCACACCTCTCATTCGCCATGAAAGTTCGCCTTCACCATGCGCACAAAGCTCGACGCAGCCTCCATCACCGCCGTGCTGGTGACGGTGGGCGCGTTCTCCGCCACCGCGCCGTTGACCGCGTTCGCCACGGGTCCCGCGCTCGCACTGGCACTGGGCCGCAACGCGCTGGGGCTCCTCACCCTCGGACCGGTGGTCGTGCTGATCCGCCGGGGCGAGTTCAGGAAGGTCTTCCGCAGAGAGCGTTTCATCGTGCGGAAGGAGCAACGCCGAGGCGCGCTGTACGGATTCCTCGCCGGTACGGCGCTGGCCGCGCACTTCGCCACGTTCATGACCAGTACCCGGATGACCAGTGTCGCCATGGCCACCGCCCTGGTCGCCACCCAGCCCGTCTGGCAGGCCCTCATCTCGACGTTCCAGGGCAACCGGCTCCCGCGCGTGACCTGGACGGGTCTCGCCGTCTCGGTGGCGGGCGCGGCCCTCGCCAGCGGCATGGACGGACGGTCGGGCACAGAGGCCCTCGTCGGTGACGCGCTGGCCCTCGTGGGCGCCATCACCCTCGCGGGCTACACGGCGTTCAGCGAGCAGGCCCGCCCCGACGTCAGCACCATGACCTACTCGGTGCTGTGCTCCTTGGTGTGCACGGTGGAGCTGCTGGTCCTTTGCCTGGTCACCGGAACCCCCTTGGTCACCTTCGACGGCAACACCTGGCTCGCGCTGCTGGGTCTCCTCGTCTTCCCCCAGCTGCTCGGCCTGTTCTCACTGAACTTCGCCCTCGGCCGGGCGCCGGCCACGGCGGTGAGCGTGCTGCTCCTGCTGGAGGCCCCCGTGGCCGCGTTGATCGCCTGGCTGTGGCTCGATCAGCTGCCCGGAGGGAGCGCGTGGCCGGGACTCATCATGATCATGCTGGGTGTGGTCGTGGTGGTGGTCGGAGACGCCCGGCGGGTGGATCCGACGGCGGACGGCGCCGACGGGACACGCCGTTCCCTCGCGATCACGCAGCACGGTCTCCTCGCCCTCGGTCCCCGGCCCGGCGAAGACATCCACACCCGCCTGTGGCGCGAAGCCCGTGCGGGACGTTTCGCCGAGGTCGAGGCCATCGTGCGGAGGCAGGAGAACCAGGCCGTGCGCCTGCACGGCGCCAAGTCCACCGAGGCCACGCACTGGATCGAGGTACGGGCCGAGGTCGCCCGTATCGCCGGGAACCACGGCCTCTCCGCCCAGTTGTGGCTGACCGCCGCCCGGTTCCACTCCTCCGGGCCGCATCCGGATCCCCGCACCGCGCGCACCTGCCTCGACCACGCCCACCAGGAGTGGTCCAAGGTCACGGACCCGGCCGTCGCCGCCACGCTGGCTCAGGGGTTCCGGGCGATGTACGAGAGACCCCCGGAGCAGCACGCGGCGCGGGACTGACGTCCTCGTACGAGCGCGCGGCGGGCACCCGCACGTGGTGCCCGCCGCAGTCGCCTGTCGGCGGTGTCTCAGACGGTGCCGGAGTCCGCGATGGTGACCTTGGCCGAGGTGCGGCCGGACTGGCTGCCCAGGCCCTCGATCGTCTTGACGATGTCCAGACCCTCGACGACCTCGCCGAAGACGACGTGCTTGCCGTCCAGCCAGGAGGTCACGATGGTGGTGATGAAGAACTGCGAGCCGTTGGTGTTCTTACCGGCGTTGGCCATGCTGAGCAGGCCCGGCTTGGTGTGCTTCAGCTGGAAGTTCTCGTCCTGGAACTTCTCACCGTAGATGCTCTTGCCGCCCGTGCCGTCGCCGCGGGTGAAGTCGCCGCCCTGGAGCATGAAGTCGGGGATGACCCGGTGGAAGGACGAGCCCTTGTAGCCGAAGCCGTGCGCACCGGTGGCCAGCTCGCGGAAGTTGCGGGCGGTCTTGGGCACGACGTCGTCGTACAGCTTGAAGACGATGCGCCCGGCGGGCTCGTCGTTGATGGTGATGTCGAAGTAAACGTTGTCGCTCATGGGGCCCATAATTCCTCGCCCGGCCCGTCTTCCGGAAATCCGGCACTACGAGAGCCGTACTTCCGCCCACACCGTCTTCCCCACCTCCCGCTCCGTGACGCCCCAGGCGCGGGACAGAACCGTCACGACGATCAGGCCCCGGCCGCCCTCCGCGTCCGCGTCCCGCACGATCCGCAGGCTCCGGTCACCCCGCGTGTCGCTCACCTCCACCCGCACGGTGTCCTCCGTGAGCAGCAGCAGCCGCAGCTCGAAGTCCCGGCCGGGCACGCGTCCGTGCGTGACGGCGTTGGCGGCCAGCTCGGCGACCACCTGCTGCACGGTGTGGTTGCCGTCGCCGCCGTACGGGTGCCCCCACGCCGTGAGCTGCTGCGCGGCCAGCCGCCGAGCCAGACGGGCGCCGCGCGGAGTGGAGCTGAAGCGCAGGGTCATATCACCGAGGGGGGTGGAGATCTGGGTGGAGATTTCGGAGTTCACCTGACTCAGCGTGGCCGGTTGTATCTACGCTGGCCAGGAGCGACTTGGCGACTCTGTGTAGCCGTACGGCTGCGGTGCGAGGCGTGTACGGGCCGTCGGTCGTGACCACGAAGACGTGAAGGCGGTGGGGTGAGTGACGGATGAGCGCAGGCCGGAGACACCGGCGGAGGCCGACGGCACGACGGGGCTGCTCACGGCCCTGGGCAAGATGATGAAACTCCTGCGGGAGCGGAAGGGGCTGACGCAGAAGCAGTTCGGCGAGATGGTGGGGTACGGGCCGGATGCCATCTCCTCGATGGAGCGGGGGGTACGGACGATCCGTCCGGAGGTGTTGGAGCAGGCGGATGCGCTGTTGGAGGCCGGGGGGTTGTTCTTGGAGGCGATCCCCGAGGTGAGGGAGGCGATGGCCAAGGTTCGGACGCGGCATCCGGAGTGGTACCGGGGCTATGCGGCCATGGAGGCGGAGGCGGTGGAGCTGCACCAGTACTCCATCAACGCGGTGCACGGGTTGCTCCAGACCGAGGCCCACGCCCACGCGGTGTTCGCCAAGCGGCGTCCCTTCCTGGACGAGGAGACGATCGAGAAGCGGGTGGCCGACAGGCTCTCGCGGCAGCAGCTCTTCAGCCGTCGACCTGCGCCGGTTGTCAGCTACGTGATCGAGGAGCACGTGCTGGACCGGCCGATCGGCGGACGGGAGGTCCACGCGGAGCAGTTGCGGCACTTGCTGACGGTCAGCCACATGCAGAACGTGGAGATCCAGGTGATGCCGACCAGGGTGGAGGAACACCCCAACATGGACAGCGCGTTCAACCTCCTGGCCCCCAAGAAGCACCCGCAGGTGGCCTACACCGAAGCGCAGGGATATCCCCGGCTGATCACCGACCCTGAAGAGGTCCGGAAGATCGCCGACCGCTATGGGATCATGCGGGCGGTGGCTCTCCCGCCAAGGGAGACCCGCACGTTGATCGAGAAGAAGCTGGAGGAGCTATGAGCACCGAGGAACTCGCCTGGTTCAAGTCCAGCTACAGCAGCGGCGAGGGCGGTGATTGCGTGGAAGCCGCCTACACCTGGCGCAAGTCGACGTACAGCGGCGGTGAAGGCGGCGAATGCCTCGAAGTGGCTGTCTGCCCCCACACCATCCACATCCGCGACTCCAAGAACCCCGCCGGTCCGCAGCTCACCCTCTCCTCCCCCGCCTGGGCGGAATTCCTCACGTACGCCAGGTGAACGTGAGGGCAACGCTCTGCCCCGGTAGGCGCCCCTTCCGCTCTGGTGCCGTGACCGGGGCCGGGGTCAGCCTGGAGGGATGCACGCACAGCGACAGCAGCGGCAGCAGGATCGGGACACCGAACAGAAGCGCCCGAAGACCCCGTCGCGGAACGTGAAAGACCCCACCGGCATGCTGGCGCTCCAGCGCGCCGCCGGCAACCGGGCCGTGACGGCGACGGTCCAGCGGATGGTGGACGAGGAGACGGCGGCAAGCCCGCCCCTCGACGAGGCGTCCTTGGAGACGTCCACCGACCCTGACGCGGTGATGGTCCGGCTGGCCCGGTCGATCGAGAAGTACGCGCTCCAGGAGAAGCGGAAGTTCAACATCTGGGAGCCGCACAAGTTGTGGCCCGAGGAGTGGCTGCTCCCCAACGACAGGATGCGGTGGGTCCTGGAGCGGCGGCTGCAACTCGGCGAGATCTTCCGGGGGCAGGAACTCTCGGACATCGAACTCCTGTCGTCGCAGCGACCGGCGTGGCTGAACAGCGTGGGCATCGGCACCATGGCGGAGGGCCACAAGATCGCCACCGGCCAGCGAGGCACCGCCGCCGAGGACACGAGCACCGGCAAGGGCAAGGGCAAGGCCACGGAGCAGAAGCCCGACTACACGGACTGGCTGAAGCTCACCCCGGGCCGACGCATCCTCGCCGCGACGCTCGGCTTCGGGACCCAGCGGCCCACCGGCGGCGCCCCCATCCCGATCAACCCCGCCTACACTCTGGGCCGTTTCATGCGGACGCAAGGGCTGCCCAAGAACGATGAGGAGCGCCAGGGACTGGAGGAGGAGCGGGACACGCAGATCCGGGAGACGGCCCTCGACTCCCTGGTTCCGAAGAGCGTGCGGGCGGACCAGAAGCACCCGGAGGGCGACACAAAGCCGACGGAACAGCACACCTCACAGGACGCCTTCGCCCGGGAAATCCTCACCAACGTCCTGATCATCCTTCAGGAGGGCCTGAAGGTCTTCGACAAGAAGAAGGACCAGCACGTCGACTACCGGGAGGGCGACGTCATCCGGGCCCTCGCGCACGGCGGACGCGTGAACATCCGTATCCCCGCCCTCCGGTCCGGCGAGAACGACCATCAGCTGCTCGACTTCCTCGGCATCACCCAGAAGGGTGTCCAGGACCCGCGCGTCACGAACCGTGGGTTCGCCACGCACCGCTCGTCCATCGGCGAGAACAAGGGCGACACGCCCGGCAGTTTCGTGGAGAAGGGCGGCGTCGGGGCGTCGCTGACGAATATCGCCTCCAAGGGCCTGCCGATCGCCACCCCGAAGATCCTGGGGGTCGACCAGGCGATCGGCGGCATGGGCACCAAGGACTGGAACGGGGACGTCGTCCTCCCGAACGGTTCCTACGGCCACATGCTCCTGGTGTTCACCGCGCCGACCCGTGTCACGGACGGCTCCCTGCTGGTCGGCATCGAGACGATCGCGCCGCACGCCTACAGCCCGGTCGGCTACCACCACGGCATCAAGTCCACGGAGGCGACCGCCAACCCCGAGTCCCCCTTGCACGGCCACAAGCCGGACAAGATCGGCGAAGGCAAGCTGAAGGAGAACCAGCGGCTGGTGGAGCTGGGGAAGATGGGCGGCGGCAAGGGCTGGCACACCTTCCTCGACGAGATCAAGCAGGGCTGGGCGGACAAGCTCAAGAAGGCCCAGAGCCCGGCGGAACAGCGGAAGCTCTACCAGGAGCTGGTCGGCCCCCGGAAACCGGAATAGCCGCCCGGTCCAACGGCGCGCTGCGGACGGACGCGGACGAGGCACGGCTCAACCCGCAGCCGCTGCCGCCGCACGAGGGCCTGTGGCAGTCGGTCCACGCCACCTACGTCTCGGTCGCGGAGGCCACGATCGCCGCGAGCCTGGCGGGCGGCGACCCCACCGCGATCCTCAGGGAGGTCGGGAACGACATCTGTCCCCCGCCGCCCAAGCGCCCCATCCCCAGGAAGTGGCCCGTCCCGCTCCAGCTGCGGCAGGCGCTCGCCGTCGACGAGGCGGCCGTCGCACCAGCCGTCCTCGCCACGGCCGCGCTCGTCTTCCAGTCCTACGCCAGCCGTACCACGGACGTGCCGCTGAGCACCGGCTTCGCCGAACTGGCCGACAGGCTCACGGAAGCGGTGCTGACAATGGACGCATGATCGAGGTACCGGAGACGTTCGTCCGCACCACCGTCGACCGCGAGGGGGAGCCCGGCGCCCACTGGCTCGCCGGGCTTCCCGCCCTCCTCGGGGAGTTGACCGACCGGTGGGGCTGCGTGCCCGACGGTGACGTGGTGCACGGCGGCGTCGGGATCGTCGTACCCGTCGCGACGCCCGATCACGGTCCCGCCGTGATCAAGGTGTCGTACCCGCATCCCGGGAACGACCACGAGCCCGACGCCTTCGCCGCCTGGGGCGGGCACGGTGCCGTACGGCTCTACGCGCGCGACGACTCGCGGTACGCCATGCTGCTGGAACGGGTGCACAGCGATTCGCTCGCCGAGGTCGAGGACGTCGAGGAGGTCGCCCGGGTCGCGGGGCGGGTCGCCCGGCGGCTGGCCGTACCGGCGCCCTCGGCGGAACTGCCCCGGCTGCGGGACATGGTGGCGAGGTGGGCCGATGAACTCCGGCTCGACCGGCGGGAGTTGGAGCACGCGCTCCCGGGCCGCGTTATCGACGCCGCCCTCGCCACCGCCCGCGAACTCGGGCCCTCACAACCGTCGTTGCTCGTCCACGGCGACCTCCACGCCCGTAACATCCTGCGCGCGGAGCGGGAGCCATGGCTCGCGGTCGATCCCAAGGGGTGGGTGGGGGATCCGGCGTACGACGCGGGCACGCTCCTCAAGCCCCTCGCCCTGCGCATCCTGCCCGCCGACGCCCTGAAGACCGCCCACCGGCTGATGGACCTCTTCTCCGAGGAGGCGGGGCTCGACCGCGAACGGGTCGGCCGCTGGGCACACTTCCAGATCGTCCGGGCCTGCTTCTGGGGCCGCCGCCACGGCTTCCGCGTCGCCCGCGCCGGCACCCGGCTCGACGCCGTCACCCGCCTCGCCGACCACTTCGCCGAACTCCTCACCCCGGCCTGAGAACTTGACGGCGTTCGCGGCCGTCACTCCCCGTACAGGCCCTCCACCTCTGTCACGTGGTCCCGCAGGATTGCCTCCCGGCGGAGTTTCATCGAAGGGGTGAGGTGGCCCGAGATTTCTGTGAAATCGCTGGTCAGGACGGTGAAGCGGCGGATCGACTCCGGGCGGGAGACCAGTTTGTTGGCCTCGTCCACCGCTCGCTGGAGGACGGCGTAGAGCTCCTCGTCGCCGAGGAGGAGCTCCACCGGGACCGGGTGTTTGCCGTTCATGTTGCGCCAGTGGGTGAGGCCGTCGGGGTCGAGGGTGAGGAGGGCGGAGACGTAGGGGCGGCCGTCGCCGAGAACCATGGCCTGGGAGATCAGGGGGTGGGAGCGGAGCCAGTTCTCCAGGGGCGCGGGGGCCACGCTCTTGCCGCCCGCCGTGATGATCATTTCCTTCTTGCGGCCGGTGATCGTGAGGTAGCCCTCGTCGTCCAGTTCGCCTATGTCGCCCGTGGCGAGCCAGCCGTCGGGGGCGGCCGGGACCACCCCGCCGGCCGAGGGGTCCCAGTAGCCGCGCAGGACGTGGTCGCCGGCGATCAGGATCTCACCGTCGGCGGCTATGCGGATCTTCGTGCCGGGGAGGGGCCAGCCGACCGTTCCGAGGCGGGGTTTGAGGGGCGGGGTGACGGTGGACGCGCCGGTGGTCTCCGTCAGGCCGTAGCCCTCGTAGATCTCTATGCCCGCGCCCAGGTAGAAGGCGGACAGGGGGCGGCCGAGCGGGGAGCCGCCGCAGATGGCGTGGCGGACCCGGCCGCCCATGGCGTTGCGGATGCGGCGGTAGACGAGGGGGTCGTAGAAGGCGCGGGCGGCGCGGAGGGTGGCGCCGGGGCCGTGGCCGGAGCCGGTCTTCTGGGCCTCGATCGCCTCGCCGTAGCGGCGGGCCACCGACACCGCCCGGTCGAACTTGGAGAGCCGGCCGCCGGCCTCGGCTCTCGCGCGGGCCGTGTTGAAGATCTTCTCCAGCATGTACGGGATGGCGAGGAGACAGGTGGGACGGAACGCGGCGAGGTCGGGCAGGAGCCGGTCGGGCTTGAGGCTCGGGGCATGGCCGAGGCGGACCCGGGCCCGGACGCAGGCGATGGCCACCATCCGGCCGAAGACATGGGACATCGGCAGGAAGAGGAGGACCGAGATGTCCTCGCCCGGCTGCTTGAAGATCGGGTAGAGGAGTTCGATCGCGTTGTCGATCTCGGCGAAGAAGTTGCCGTGGGAGATCGCGCAGCCCTTGGGGCGGCCGGTGGTGCCGGAGGTGTAGATGAGGGTGGCGAGGGTGTCGGGTCCCAACACGCCCCGCCGGACCGCCACTTCGCCGTCGGGTACGTGTTCGCCCGCCTCCGCGAGCCGGTCCACGTGGCCCTTCTCCATCACCCACAGATGCTGGAGGTCGGGCAGCCGGTCGCGTTCGGGACCGACCGCGGCGGCCTGGCCGACCGTCTCGGTGACGAGGGCGACCGCGCCGGAGTCCTGGAGGATCCAGCGGGTCTGGAAGACGGAGGAGGTGGGGTAGATGGGCACGGTGACCAGGCCGGCCGCCCACGCGGCGAAGTCGAGCAGCGTCCACTCGTACGTCGTCGGGGCCATGATGGCGATCCGGTCACCCGGCATCAGCCCCTCCGCGATCAGCCCCTTGGCCACGGCCTGGACCTGCGCCGCGAACTCTTCCGCCGTGATGTCGCTCCACTCGCCGCCCTCGCGGTCCCGGCGGCTGATGACCACCTCCTGCGGGGCGGCGGCGGCGTTGTCGTAGGGCAGGTCGGCGAGGGACCCGTAGGTGACCGGATGCGCGAACGCCGGTACGGACGCCTCCCGTACGGCGCCGTCCAGCCGCCGCGTCTCGGGTTCCACGAGGGAGGGGGACGCGTGGTCGAAGTCGGCGGAGGTGGCGTGGGACGTGGACACGGGCGGCTCCCTGGGCGTGCAGCGAAAAAGAACTGCTTGCTGCCTGACGTACGTACCTCGGGTATGGAGGCGTTCACCGGGATGACACCGAAGTAAGGGGTTACCACCGGTTAGGTACGGGATCGTACGGGGCTGGCGTGGGGGGCTTGTGCGTGTTCGGGAATGATCAGGGGGTGGGGGTGTGCAGTCTCGGGGGTTATGTGACGAACGTTCAGGTTCGTTCGTCAATCCCCCTGATTCTCCGTCAAGGACGCTCCAGCACCGCCGTCACCCCCTGTCCGCCCGCCGCGCAGATCGAGATCAGCCCACGCCCGGGACGGCCCCGTTCGGCCAGCAGCTTCGCCAGCGTCGCGACGATCCGCGCGCCGGTCGCCGCGAACGGATGCCCGGTGGCGAGGGAGGAGCCGGCGACGTTCAGCCGCGACCGGTCCACCGGCGCGAGCCCCTGCTTCTCCCACGCGGCCAGCGTCGCCAGCACCTGGGAGGCGAACGCCTCGTGGATCTCGACGAAGTCGAAGTCCTCGATGGTCAGCCCGGTCCGGGCCAGCATGCGCGGGACCGCGTACGCGGGGGCCATCAGCAGACCGACCTCGCCGCCCGCGACATCGCCGCGTACGAAGTCCACGGCGGCCGTCTCGTACGCCGCCAGGTAGGCGAGCGGTTCCAGGCCCCGGGTCTCGGCCCACTCCTCCGAGGCGAGCAGGACGACCGCCGCGCCGTCGGTGAGCGGGGTGGAGTTGCCCGCGGTCATGGTCGGTTCCGGCCCGCCCTCGGGGGCGTCGAGCCCGAACACCGGCTTCAGCGCGGCGAGTTTCTCGGGTGTGGAGTCCGGGCGCAGGTTCTGGTCGCGGGTCAGGCCGCGGAAGGGGACCACCAGGTCGTCGAAGAAGCCGCGTTCGTACGCCGCCGCCAGCCGCTGGTGACTGGTCGCCGCGAGTTCGTCCTGGGCCTCGCGTTCGACGCCCCAGACGCGGGCGGTGACCGCGGCGTGCTCGCCCATGGATCTGCCGGTGCGCGGCTCGGCGTTGCGCGGGATGTCGGGGATCAGATGGGCGGGGCGGATCCGGGTCAGGGCCTTGAGGCGGGCGCCGGTGGACTTGGCCCGGCGGGCCTCCAGGAGGACGCGGCGCAGTTGGTCGTTGACGCCGAGCGGGGCGTCGCTGGCGGTGTCGGCGCCGCCCGCGACGGCCGAGTCGGTCTGGCCGAGGGCGATCTTGTTGGCGGCGGCGATGACGGCCTGCAGACCGGTGCCGCACGCCTGCTGGATGTCGTACGCCGGGGTGCGCGCGTCCAGCTTCGAGCCGAGGACGGTCTCGCGGGCGAGGTTGAAGTCGCGGCTGTGCTTGAGGACGGCGCCGGTGACCACCTCGCCGACGACTCCGGGGACGTCGAGGCCGTAGCGGATCGCGAGGCCGTTCACCGCCGCCGTGAGCATGTCCTGGTTGGAGGCGGTGGCGTACGGGCCGTCGGCGCGGGCGAAGGGGACCCGGGTACCGCCGACGACCGCGACGCGGCGGGCGCGCGGGGGCTCGACCGGGGGCTTCGGGGCGTCGTCACGCACCAGCTCCAGGGGACTCATCTCGACCTGCTCCTCACCCTTGACCTAGACTTACCCCCGGTAACCTTACTCCGGAGTAAGTAACTACGGCAGAGCCCGTGGGAGACTGGGAGACGAGCATGGCCGACCGCTATCTGAGCTTCACCGCCACCGCACCCGGCCGCTTCCTTTCGCGACGGCTCGGCCTTCCGCAGCCGGCGGCACTCAGGCGCTGGTCACCCGAACACCCGTCCCTCACTGGCACCTTGCTTCACCTTACGGCCGGAAAGTCCGCCCTACTCGATCTCGCCCCGGTCCTGTCCCGTACGGGACTCCCCCTCGGCACCTCCGACCCCGCCGCCGTCGTCCTGGACGCCACCGGCGTGCGGGACGTCGAGACGCTCGCCGAGGTGCACGCGGCCCTGCACCCGGTCGTACGGTCCGTCGCCGCGAGCGGCCGGATCGTGGTCCTCGGCTCGCCCCTCGACGCCGACGACCACCAACAGGCCGCCGTGCAGCAGGCGTTGGAGGGGTTCACCCGGTCCCTCGGCAAGGAGACCGGCCGGGGCAGGACCGTGAACCTGGTCCGCCTGACGGACGCCCCCGCCGCCGAGTCGACCCTGCGGTTCCTCCTCTCCCCCAAGTCGGCGTATGTCAGCGGCCAGGTGATCGGGGTCGGGGAGGGGGAGACCGGCGCGTACGACGACGACCGTCCGCTCGCCGGGCGTACCGCCCTGGTCACCGGCGGCGCGCGCGGGATCGGGGCGGCGGTCGCCGAGACGCTGGCCCGGTACGGCGCCGAGGTCGTCGTACTCGACGTACCGCAGGCGGAGGCGGACGCGCGGCGGGTCGCCGGGCGGCTGGGCGGGCGGGCCCTCCCGCTCGACATCACGGCCGCCGACGCGGGCGAGCGGATCGCCGCCGAACTCCCCGACGGGCTGGACGTGCTGATCCACAACGCGGGCATCACCCGGGACCGGCGGCTGGTCAACATGCCCGCCGAGCGGTGGAGTTCGGTCCTGGACGTCAACCTCGCGAGCGTGCTGCGCACCACGGACGCGCTGCTCGCCAAGGGCACGCTGCGGCCGGGCGGGCGGATCGTGGCGACCGCCTCCATCGCCGGGCTCGCGGGCAACGCGGGGCAGACGAACTACGGCGCGAGCAAGGCGGGGGTGGCCGGACTGGTCCGCGCCCTCGCGCCGCGCGCGCTCGCCGGGCACGGGGTCACAATGAACGCGGTGGCGCCCGGCTTCATCGAGACGCACATGACCGCCGCCGTACCGCTGTTCATCCGCGAGGCGGGCCGCCGGATGAACTCACTCGCGCAAGGCGGCCTCCCGGTCGACGTCGCCGAGACGACCGCCTGGCTCGCGCACCCGGCGTCCGGGGCGGTCAACGGACAGGTCGTGCGGGTGTGCGGCCAGAGTCTGCTGGGGGCGTGATGGCCGCCGCCACCCCCTTGGGACTGCTGCTGGCCCGGGGTGCCCTGCGCTCCCCCTTCAAGCGCCCGCGCCCCGGAGTCGCCTTCTCCGGCGGGGAAGTCGTCGTGTCCGGCCTGCGGGTGGACCTGACCCGGCTGGCCGCCTACGAGCGGGTCTGCGGTTTCGCGACCGGTGAGGACTCCCTGCCCGTCACCTATCCGCACGTCCTCGGCTTCCCGGCGGCGATGGACATCATGAGCCGCGGCGACTTCCCGCTGCCGCTGCTCGGCCTGGTCCACACGTCGATCGAGATCACCCGCCGTCGCTCCCTCGCGGCCGGCGGGACGTACGAACTCGCCGTGCGCGTCGACCACCTGGCGCCGCACCGGCGCGGCACGGAGGCGTTCGTGGTGACCGAGCTGCGGGAGGGCGGGACGGTGGTGTGGGAGTCGACGAGCACCTATCTGGCCCGGCACCGGACGCAGGAGACGACGACGGCACCGGGGGAGTCTCAGCAGACCCCCCTCCCCGTCCTGGACGAGTGGCATCTCGGCGCCGACGTCGGCCGCCGCTACGGCGCCGCCTCGGGCGACCGCAACCCCATCCACCTGCACCCCCTCACCGCCCGTCTCTTCGGCTTCCCCCGGGCCATCGCGCACGGCATGTGGACCGTCGCCCGCTGCCTCGCCGCCCAGGGCACCCCGCCCGACGTACACGTCCGCGCGGACTTCCGGGCGCCGGTGCCGCTGCCGGGGTCGGTGACGTTCGGGACGGACGGCGACCGCTTCGAACTACGGGAGGCGGGGGACGCCGGACGGCTGCATGTGAGCGGGCGGGTGACCGGCTCCTGCCCCGATGCCAGGTGAACATCAGGTGAACCGCCGGCGCCCGGAACATCGTCGCGGTCGGCAACTGGGGCACGGTGTGCGGAACTTGCCGTTCCACCCACAGGCGGCGCACAGCCCTCCCAGCTCACGTCCAGCCACTCCCCACCCCACTCTCAGCCACTCCTCCTAGCTTCGGCCCTCTCGCACCCCGCCAGAAAAGGGCCTGAGCCATGTCTTCAACCCCCGACAGCTCCCGCAGACCCACCGCCGTGATCGCCGTGATCGCGGACTCGGACACGCGCTGGAAGTGGGGCGCCTCGGTGGCCCGGCAACTCGCCCCGGAGCACTCCCTCGACGCCGTCTTCCTGCGCGGCCGTTCCACCCCGACCGAGCGGCAGCTGGCCGAGGTCGGGATCGTGCCGGACCGGCAGCGGGTGGTGGCGACGGCCGGGCTGGTCGACGACGAGGAGCTGGCCGCCGCCGACGTGGTGATCCTGGCGGTGTCGGGCGGTGCCGTCCTGGCGCTCACGCACGCGCTGGGCCTGGCCTGGGCGGGGCGCGAACGGCGGCCGGTGACCGTCAGCGGGTACGTCGGTGTCGTCTACGAGAAGCTGGTCGACGGGCTGCTGACCCGCGCGGGCACGGACCTCGTCCTCGCCAACTCCGCCCACGACGCGGAGCGGTTCGCCCATGCCTTCGCCTCCGTCGGGGTGGACCCGGAGTCGGTCGTGGAGTGCGCGCTGCCGTTCCTCGGGGGCGCGCCGCACCGGCCCGCCGAGGACGGGGAGCGGCCGTTCACGCTCACCTTCGCCGTACAGCCGTCCGTGCCCAGGGACCGGGAGGCCCGGCTGCACCTGCTCGGACGGGCCGCCGCGCACGCCCGGCGCCATCCCGGGCGCGAGGTGCTGATCAAGCTGCGCAGCCTGCCCGGCGAGCAGACCACCCACGTCGAGGCCAATCCCTACCAGCACCTCGTCGAGGACCTGCCCGAGCCCGCCCCGGCCAACCTCCGGCTGGTCTACGGCAACATGGCCGAGGTTCTCGACCGCACCGACCTGCTGGTGACGGTCTCCTCCACGGCGGCCCTGGAGTCGATGCACCGGGGCATCCCGACCGCGATCCTCACCGACCTCGGCGTCCGCGAGGCGCACGGCAACCACTACTTCCTGCCCTCCGGCTGCCTCGCCTCCTGGGACGACCTCGACGCCGGCGCGCAGCCGAGGCCCCTGCCGGAGTGGGCGGCGGCGCAGGGCATCGGCAAGGCCGACCCGTACGCGGCGGCCCGCGCCCGCCTCGCCCTGCTGCGCGCGTCCGGACCCCTGCCGCCCCTGCGGCCCTACTACACCCCCCGCTCCGCCGGCCTCTACCTCGGCGACATCCTCCGCCGGCACGGCCTGGACGAGCAGGGCCGCCCCCGGTCGGCCCCGGCCACCGCCGCCTCGGGCCGCACGGGCCGTGCCGTACGCCGGCTGGCCCGCCGCGGAGCGGGAAAGCTGTACCGCGTCGGCTACCAGCGGGTGGCCCCGACCCTGCGGAAGTGGGGAGCGGCCTGACACCGTGATGCGAGGGGCGGCCCGGGCCTGTTCCACCGCCAGGAGGTCAGGCCGCCGGCGGGGTCCAGTTGCGGCCGTCCATCAGGTTGGAGAGACCTGCCCAGGCGAAGTTCATCAGAGTCGTCGCCGCCTGGCGGGCCGTGACGCCGTCCGTGGTGTTGGCCCAGGTCGCGAGGGACTCCGCCGCGCCGACGAGGGCCTCGGCGAGCCCGGCGACCTCGCGTTCGGGGAGGTCGGGGTCGCGGTGGGCCTCGCGGGCGGCGACGACGATCAGGGACGTCACGAACGCGACGATCTCCTCCCGCATCGCCGCCGCCTCGGCGGCGAACGTCTCCCCGTGGGTACGCGCCTGGAGATGCACGACCGACCAGGCGTGCGGGTACGCCGCGGTGTGTACGAAGAACGCGAGCAGCCCGTCCCAGAGCTGGCGGTCGGCGGGCAGACCGGTGCGGACACCGGACCGTACGGCCGTCACCAGCGCCGCCGCCTCACGGCGGATGCAGGCGGTGAAGAGCTCTTCCTTGGAGTTCAGGTACAGGTACACCAACGGCTTGGAAACGCCCGCGAGTTCGGCGATCTCGTCCATGGACGCCGCCATGTACCCACGCTGCCCGAAGGTCTCCACGGCGGCGTCCAGCATCTGCTGCTCACGGACCGCCCGCGGCATCCGTTTCGCCTTCACAGCACCCATGGGGCCAGCCTAGTTGGCCAACTCCCTTACGAGGTCTGCCCCTGCGCGTGGGCCGAGTCGATCGCGTCGTCCTCCTGGGAGCGGTTGGCCTCCAGGTTGGCCTTCATCCGGTCCACCCGCTTCACGACCGTCTCCGAGGCGCGGTCCCGCTCCTTGCGCAGGACGACGAAGCTGATCGGCGCCGAGAGCACCATCGCGAGCAGGACGACCCACATGCCGTTGGACTGGCCGAACCCGCGCGGGAACACGCCGGAGTAGACCAGGCCCCAGACGACCACGAGGCAGCCGGCGAAGATGCCGAGACGCATCAGTGTGTAGCGGAGCATGTCAATCCACTCTTCCGTTCAATCCACTCGACCGTTCCAAAAAGGGACCGCCGTCCAGTGAAGCACGCCCCGCTCACGATCTCGCAGCCGCCCCCACGGCCGTCAGGTCAGCGGCAGCAGCATGATGATGTCGTCGCGGTCGTCGCCGGGGGCGACCCGGATGGCACCCGGGATCCGGCCGACCTCCTTGTAGCCGCAGGAGCCGTAGAAGCGCTCCAGGCCGTGCCCGCCCCGGCAGGTGAGCCGTATGGCGTCTATGCCGTCGAAGCCGCGGGCGGCCTGGGCGGCGGCCGCCAGCAGGTCGCGGCCGTACCCCCGGCCCTGGTGGCGGGGGTGCACCATCACCGTGTAGAGCCACACCCAGTGCGTCTGCAGCCGGTGCGTGTTGAAGGAGAAGAAGGCGGTCGCGGCCGGCTCTCCCGCCTCGTCGAGTCCGACCAGCAGCCGGTGCCGCCCCTCGGCCATCGCCGTGAGGTGCTTGACCAGCTCCGGCCGGATCGTCTCCCGCTCCACCGGAGCGACGAACCCGACGGCGCCGCCCGCGTTGGAGACGTCCGTCCAGAGGTCGAGGATGCCGTCACGGAGGGCCGGGGTGACGGCGGGATCGAGTGAAAACGTAAGGGACACCCGGGCATATTAGAACTTACGGCTGCGGCGGCTCACACCCGCATCGGCTGCGGCGACTCACGACGCGCCGCGTCGGGGCCGTCGTACTCGCGGATGATCTCGTAGCGCGTGTTGCGCTCCACCGGGCGGAACCCGGCGTCGCGGATGAGGTCCAGCAGGTCCTCGCGGGTCAGCTTGTTCGGCGTGCCGTAGTTGTCCGCGTCATGCGTGATCTTGTACTCGACGACCGAGCCGTCCATGTCGTCCGCGCCGTGCTGGAGCGCGAGCTGCGCGGTCTGGACGCCGTGCATGACCCAGAACACCTTGACGTGCGGGACGTTGTCGAAGAGCAGCCGTGAGACCGCGAAGGTCTTCAGCGCCTCCGCGCCGGTGGCCATCTGGGTGCGCGCCTGGAGGCGGTTGCGCACCTTGCCGTCCTTCACGTCCACGAAGTCGTGCTGGTAGCGCAGCGGGATGAAGACCTGGAAGCCGCCGGTCTCGTCCTGGAGTTCACGCAGCCGCAGCACGTGGTCGACCCGGTGACGGGGCTCCTCGATATGGCCGTACAGCATGGTGCACGGGGTCTTGAGCCCCTTCTCGTGCGCCAGGCGGTGGATGCGGGACCAGTCCTCCCAGTGCGTCCGGTGGTCCACGATGTGCTGGCGGACCTCCCAGTCGAAGATCTCCGCGCCACCGCCGGTGAGGGACTCGAGGCCCGCGTCGATCAGCTCGTCCAGGATCTCGGACGCCGACAGCCCGCTGATCGTCTCGAAGTGATGGATCTCCGTCGCCGTGAAGGCCTTGAGCGAGACCTCCGGGAGGGCGGCCTTCAGCTCCCGCAGGGAGCGGGGGTAGTACCGCCAGGGGAGGTTCGGGTGCAGGCCGTTGACGATGTGCAGCTCGGTGAGGTTCTCGCCCTCCATCGCCTTGGCGAGCTTCACCGCCTCCTCGATGCGCATCGTGTACGCGTCCTTCTCGCCCGGCTTGCGCTGGAAGGAGCAGTAGGCGCAGGACGCCGTGCACACGTTGGTCATGTTGAGGTGCCGGTTGACGTTGAAATGCACGACGTCGCCGTTCTTGCGCGTCCGCACCTCGTGCGCGAGTCCGCCCAGCCAGGCCAGGTCGTCCGACTCGTACAGCGCGACGCCGTCCTCACGGGTCAGCCGTTCACCGGCCCTGACCTTCTCCTCCAGCTCGCGCTTGAGCCCGACATCCATGCGCACACCTTTCTACGACTTCCTACGACGACGCCACCGACGACCAACCGTACGGCTAGACCTCCTCGGGAAGCTCCCCGACCCGGTTCTCCCACTTCGTGGAGAGCACGATCGTGGTGCGCGTCCTGGAGACGCCCTTCGTTCCCGACAGCCGCCGGATGATCCTCTCCAGCCCGTCGACGTTGTTGGCCCGCACCTTGAGCATGAACGAGTCGTCGCCGGCGATGAACCAGCAGTCCTCGATCTCGCTCAGGTCCTTCATCCGGTTCGCCACGTCCTCGTGGTCGGCGGCGTCGGAGAGGGAGATGCCGATGAGGGCGGTGACGCCGAGGCCGAGCGAGGCGGCGTTCACCGTGGCGCGGTAGCCGGTGATGACACCGGCCGCCTCCAGCCGGTTGATGCGGTCGGTGACGCTGGGTCCCGACAGGCCGACGAGGCGCCCCAGCTCGGCATAGGAGGCCCGGCCGTTCTCCCGCAGAGCCTGGATGAGCTGCCTGTCCACCGCGTCCATGCGAATCGAAGCCTTCCGGTTCAAGTTCCTGAAGTTCCTGAAGTTCCTGAAAAGATGAGAGGTAGTACAAAGTTGAGAAGTAGTGCTCCGCCGTACGACGTGCTTCAGGTGGTCGGGGTCCCGCCCCCGCCACCACCACCCAGTTCGCCGTCCCACCGGCGGTAGAGCCCGTGCGCGACCCCCGCCGCGTCGAGCACCCTCCCGGCGACGAAGTCGACCAGGTCCTGGATGTGCGTGGCGCCCGCGTAGAAGGCGGGCGAGGCGGGCACGACGCTCGCGCCGGCGTCGTCGAGGGCGACGAGATGGCGCAGGGTCTGCCCGTTCAGCGGACTCTCCCGTACGGCGACGACGAGCGCCCGGCGCTCCTTGAGCGTGACGCTCGCCGCGCGCTGGAGGAGGTCCTTCGACAGCCCGAGGGCGACACCTGCGACGCAGGCGGTCGAGGCGGGCACGATCAGCATCCCCTTCGTGGGATACGACCCCGAGGACGGCCCCGCCGCGAGGTCCCCCGCGTTCCAGTACCGCACGGGGTCGACGTCGGCATCGAACGTGTCCGGCTTCCCGTCGGCCCCTCGCGCCAGCCATTCCCGCAGGTCGTCCCGCCAGTGCGCGTCCCGGAAGGAGATCCCGGTCTCGTCCAGCAGGGTGAGCCGCGAGGCCCGGCTGACCACCAGGTCGACGCTCTCGCCCCCGGCGAGCAGCGCCCGCAGCACGGCAGCGGCATACGGCGTCCCGGACGCCCCGGACACCCCCACGATCCAAGGCACGCGCTGCGTTTCTCCTGCGTTCACACCTTGAGCGTACCGGTGAGCGCGGAGGTCTTCAGGACCGGAGGGCCGTAGTGAACGCGCGTGGCTACACGGTGAGCCCACGTACCAGAAGGTCGAGCAGGGCGCACACGAACAGGGCGATGCCGATGAAGCCGTTGACGGAGAAGAACGCCCTGTTCAGACGGGAGAGGTCGTGGGGGCGGACGATGGTGTGCTCGTAGACGAAGGCGCCGGCGACGACGAGGAGGCCGAGCCAGAAGAACGCGCCGGCGCCGGTGGCGAGGGCGTACCAGACCAGCAGCGCCGTCGTGAGGGCGTGACAGACACGGGCGCCCCAGATGGCCGCGGGGATGCCGAAGCGGGCCGGGACCGACATGACACCGGTCTCGCGGTCGGTCTCGACGTCCTGACAGGCGTAGATCAGGTCGAAGCCGCCGATCCAGATGCCGACGGCGAGGCCCAGGACGACGGCGTCCCAGGACCACTCCCCCGTGATCGCCAGCCAGCCCCCGACCGGACCCATCGCCTGGGCCAGACCGAGGATCGCCTGCGGATAGTTCGTGAACCGCTTGCCGTAGGGGTACACCACCATCGGAATGACGGCGACGGGGGCCAGCGCCAGGCACAGCGGGTTGAGCAGCGCCGCCGAGCCCAGGAAGATCACGACGGCGATCAGCGCGCCGGTCCACGCGTGCCGCACGGACATCGCACCGGTCACCAGCTCACGGTGAGCCGTACGCGGGTTCCGCGCGTCGATCTCCCGGTCGATGATCCGGTTGACCGCCATGGCGAAGGTACGCAGCCCCACCATGCAGATCGTGACGAGGAGCAGCCTGCCCCAGTGGACGTTCTCGTCCAGCCGGAACATGGCCGTCAGCGCGGCGATGTAGGCGAAGGGCAGCGCGAAGACCGAGTGCTCGATCATCACCAGCCGCAGGAAGGCCTTCGTACGCCCCGGTTGCGGAAGCGCTGCGGAAGCGGAACTCACAGTCCGTACTCCTTCCAGCGGCGGTCGACCGTCGCTGCCGTTTCCGGGTCCGAGAGGACCATGTCCGGCCAGCCGCCGTCCCTGGTGTAGCCCTCCTCGGGCCATTTCCTCGTCGCGTCGATGCCTGCCTTGCCGCCCCAGAACTGCTGGTAGGAGGCGTGGTCGAGGTGGTCGACCGGGCCCTCCACGACCGTCAGGTCGCGGGCGTAGTCCGTGTTGCCGAGGGCCCGCCAGGCGACCTCGTGCAGGTCGTGGACGTCGCAGTCGGAGTCGACGACCACGATCAGCTTGGTCAGGGACATCATGTGGGCGCCCCAGACGGCGTGCATGACCTTCTGCGCGTGCTTGGGGTACTTCTTGTCGATCGCGACGATCGCGCAGTTGTGGAAGCCGCCGGCCTCGGGGAGGTGGTAGTCCACGATATCCGGGACGATGATCTTGAGCAGGGGGAGGAAGAAGCGTTCCGTGGCGCGGCCGAGGGGGCCGTCCTCCGTCGGCGGGCGGCCCACGACGATCGACTGGAGCAGGGGGCGGCGGCGCATCGTCACGCAGTCGATCTTCAGGGCCGGGAAGGGTTCCTGCGGGGTGTAGAAGCCGGTGTGGTCGCCGAAGGGGCCCTCCGGGAGCATCTCGCCCGGCTCCAGCCATCCCTCCAGGACGACCTCCGCCTGCGCCGGCACCTGCAACGGCACGGTCTTGCAGTCGACCATCTCGATCCGCCTGCCCGCGATGAACCCGGCGAAGAGGTACTCGTCGATGTCACCGGGGAGGGGGGCCGTGGAGGCGTACGTCACGGCCGGCGGGCAGCCGAAGGCGATGGCGACCGGGAGGCGTTCACCGCGCCGGGCGGCCACCTGGTAGTGGTTGCGGCTGTCCTTGTGGATCTGCCAGTGCATCCCGATCGTGCGCCGGTCGTGGCGCTGGAGGCGGTACAGCCCGAGGTTGCGGATCCCGCTCTCCGGGTCCCTGGTGTGCGTCAGCCCGAGGTTGAAGAAGGATCCGCCGTCCTGCGGCCAGGTGAAGAGGGCGGGCAACTGGCCGAGGTCCACGTCGTCGCCCTGGAG
Source organism: Streptomyces vulcanius (assembly GCF_042653945.1). Classification (NCBI taxonomy): domain Bacteria; kingdom Bacillati; phylum Actinomycetota; class Actinomycetes; order Kitasatosporales; family Streptomycetaceae; genus Streptomyces; species Streptomyces vulcanius. The sequence continues at coordinate 93,768 of NZ_JBHSFK010000022.1, forward strand.
GACGACTTCCTGCACGGGCGCGTTGTCGGACTTCACCTTCTTCGGCGGTACATGCGTCATCGCGCCGAGCTTCCCGAACGCCTCGCGCACGCCCACGAACCCGTGCGGCAGTTCGGGCCGCAGCAGCCCGCCGATCTTCTCGCTGATCTCGCCGTACGACTTCAGCCCGAGCGCCTTCAGCAGCCGCCGGTCGGTGCCGAACACGTTCATCGCGAGGGGCATGGAGGACCCCTTCACGTTCTCGAAGAGCAGCGCGGGCCCCTGTGCCTTCTGCACCCGGTCGACGATCTCCCCGACTTCCAGGTACGGATCGACCTCAGCCTTGACACGCTTGAGGTCGCCTTCGCGTTCCAGTGCCCTGAGCAGGGAACGAAGATCGTCGTAAGCCATGTGTCCCAGTATCGGCCACCCGCTACCCTGACCCCGTCACCGGGGGCCGCCCCGCGTCCCGTCACCGTCTCCTGGGGGAACCCGCCACCATGCTCAGGTATCTGCCGTTCCTGCTGGTCCTGGCGCTGTGGATCTATGCGTTCATCGACTGCCTGAACACCCCTGAGGACGAGGTGCGGGGGCTGCCCAAGGTGGCGTGGGTGTTCATCATCCTGCTGTTCGGCGAGGTGCTGGTCGGTCCGGTCGCGTGGCTGGTCGCGGGCAAGAAGCGCAAGGCCGCGGCGGGCGGCCCGGCCTCCCGGGAGTGGGTCGCGCCGGACGACAACCCCGAGTTCCTCAAGTCTTTGAAAGAGGAGAAGGAGAAGGACGACGAGCAGCTCCTCAAGGACTGGGAGGACGACCTCCGCCGCCGCGAGGAGGAGTTGAAGCGCCGCGAGTCCGGCGAGGACCCCAAAGACGGCTGACCAGCCCTACAGGTTGTACGTCCCCGAGCCTCCCGAAACGGGCAGTGCGCCTCTGGGCCGGGGCCGGGGCGGGCCGGACACTTACGACGCATGACGACTGCACCGGCCGGCTCCGCCACCGCACCCGCCCCCGAATACGGCGACAAGGTCATCGCCGTCGAGACGGCGGGCGCGGACCCCATCCCCGACGCCGAACGGCACGGCTCCCCGCTCCAGTTGCTGTGGACCTGGGCCTCCCCGAACATCGAGTTCGCGACGGTCTACATCGGCGTGATCTCGGTCCTCTTCTTCGGCCTGAGCTTCTGGCAGGCGACGGCGGCCCTGCTCCTGGGCACCGCCCTCGGCGCGCTCACGCAGGGCGTGCTCTCCCTGGACGGCCCCCGCTACGGCGTCCCCCAGATGGTGATCGGCCGGCTCTCCTTCGGCTTCCGGGGCAACATCCTGCCGTCCGCCGCGAACGGACTGGTCGCGGGCGTCGGCTGGTTCGCGGTGAACAGCGTGAGCGCGGCGTTCGCGCTCAACACGCTCACGGGTCTGCGCCCCCTGCCCTCCCTCCTCCTCGTGGTGGCGGTGGAGATCCTGATCGGCTTCATCGGCCACAACTTCGTCCACGTCTTCGAGAGGTACGCGTTCCCGGCCCTGGCCGTCGTCTTCCTCCTCGCCGGCGTCTGGACCTTCGACCACGCCGACCTCGGCGGGGGCGGCTCCGGCGGCGGCATCGGCGGCTTCCTCCTCGCCACGAGCGCGGCCTGGGGCTACGCCGCGGGCTGGAACCCGTACGCCGCCGACTACTCCCGCTATCTCCCCCGCACCGCGAACCGCTTCCGCACGGCGCTCTACCCGGCCCTCGGCCTGTTCCTCTCCGTGGCCGTCGTCTCCGTCATCGGCGCGGCCTCGGCGACGATCGCCGCCCCGCAGAGCGCCACCCCGACAGCCGCCTTCACCGGCCATCTCCCCGGCTGGCTGGGCAACCTGGTCCTTCTCGCGATCATCCTCGGCGCGATCTCCGCGAACGCCCTGAACGTCTACTCCGGCGCGATCTCCCTCACCGCCCTCGGCCTCGACCTCCCCGCCTGGCTGAGCCGCAGCACGCTGGTGGTGGTCTCGGGCGTGGCGGGCACGGCGGCGGCGTGGGCGTCCCTGTCGGACGCGGGTTCGGCGTACGAGGCGTTCCTCCTCGTCATCGCGTACTGGGTGGCGCCCTGGCTGGGCGTGGTGCTGACCGACCGTCTCCTCCGGTCCCCCGACCCGGCGACGGACGCGGCCCTGACCGACCGCGCGTACACCAACTGGCCGGGCCTGGCAGCCCTGTTGACCGGTGTGGTGGTGTCGGTCCCGCTCTTCTCCAACCAGGAGAAGTACGTGGGCTACGTCCCCGACCACTGGCCGTCCTTCGGCGACATCACCCCACTGGTGGGGTTCCTGGTGAGCGCGGGGGTGTACGCGGCGCTGCGCCGGCGTACGGCCGCGAAGCCGGGGCCTACTTCAGGGACTTGATCTGGGCGGTGGTCAGGGCCTTGTCGAAGACCCGGACATCTCTGACGGCGCCGGGGAACCAGTCGGCGGGGCCGCCGTTGTACTTGGCCCGGCCGATCACCAGGGGGCCGCCGATGGCGGTCGTGCCGGTGTCGACCAGGGTCGACTCCTGGACGCCGTCGACGTAGACGCGGAGCCGGCGGCCGGGGCCGTCGAACACACCGGCGAGGTGGGTCCAGACGCCTGCCACGGGGGCGGTAGGGGCCACCGCGCGCCGGCTGGCACCGGCGAAGGCCCACTGTCGCTCGTCGCCGGAGTACTGGAGGTAGAAGCAGCTGTTGGTGTCGGCTTCCTGGCTGACGGCGGTGGCGAAGGTGTCCGGGATCGTGCTCAGCCGCACCCACGCCGACACGGAGAAGCTGCGGCCCTCGCTGGTGTCGACCGCCGGTCCCTGCGTGACGATCTGGCTGCTCCTGCCGTCGAACACCGCGGCCCCGTCCAGCCACTGGACGCCGGTCGCGGTGCCGGCGTTGCCGCCGAGGGTGTCCCGGGCGGCCTCGCCGGACGTCTCGTCGAGGGGCCAGAGTCCTACGGGCTGGGGGACCTCGACGGGGGAAGGGGAGGGGGAGGGGGAGGGGTCCGCGCTGGTGGTCCCGGCGTCGGAACGGGTGAACCAGACTCCCGCGCCGACGCCCAGCGCCGCGACGGCACCCGCTCCGGCGAGCAGGAAGGCACGGCGGCTGCGGCCGTCTCGGTGTCCGGAGGGGGAGAGCGAGTCGCCCGGGCCGGTCGGCTGGTGGGTCAGGGGGCGGCCGACCGGGGTGTCCAGCCGGGTGGCCGGGTGCGTCGCCGGCAGCACCTGGGTGCGCGGGTACTCCCGGATCTCCGCCGGCATGGCCCGCGTGGGCGGATGAGTCGCGAACTGCGGGGCGCCGACCGCCGTACGCCCTCCGGCGGCGGAGACGGCCTCCCCGGCTGCCGGGCCGACATGGGCGAGGATCTGACGCGGGGTGGGCCGGTGGGCGGGGTCCTTCACCAGACACGCGGAGATGAGCGAGCGCAGGGCGGGGTCGGCGACGGCGTCGACATCGGGTTCGTCGTGCACCACGCGGTAGAGCAGGGCGGGGGTGGGCCCGGCGCCGAAGGGGTTGCCGCCGGTCGCCGCGAAGGCCAGCACCGCGCCGAGGCAGAACACGTCACTGGCCGGGGTGATCGTGGCCCCGGCGACCTGCTCGGGGGACATGAACCCCGGTGAGCCGGCCAGGAGTCCGGTCCCGGTGAACGAGTCGCCCTCGATGCTCCGTACGATCCCGAAGTCGATGACCCTCGGTCCGTCCTCGGCGAGCAGCACGTTGGAGGGCTTGAGGTCGCGGTGGACCAGGTTCACGGAGTGGATCGACACCAGTGCCTCGGCCAGCCCGGCCGCGAGCGCCAGCACCGCCGGCGTGGACATCGGCCCCCGCTCGGCGACCGCCTGCTCCAGCGAGGGCCCGGCGATGTAGCTGGTCACCAGCCAGGGCAGGGGGGCGTCCGGGTCGGCGTCGATGACGGCGGCGGTGAAGGCACCGCTGACCGAGCGGGCCGCCTGCACCTCGCGGCGGAACCGGGAGCGGAACTCCGGGCGGCGCACCAGTTCCGAGTGCACCAGCTTCACCGCGACGAGCCGGCCGCCCGGCGAACGGCCCAGATACACCCGGCCCATACCGCCCGCGCCCAGCCTGCTCAGTAACCGGTACTCACCGACGGAGCGCGGGTCGTCCGGCTCCAGCGCTGCCACAACTGCCTCCTGGCGCACATCTGTTCCACTGCTTGGGCGCGCCCAGCATAGGCCCAGCCGCCGAACGGGTTGCCGAAATCCCTTACTCGGTACGGGACTTCGACCAACGGTCAGCGTTCGCCCGTCACCGGGGTCGGTCCGCAGCTGAGGCCGGTTCGCCCGCTCATGGCCGCGCCGGCGATGAACGTGTCGAGCCGGTCCCGGGCGCTGAGCAGATCGCCGATCCGGCCGTCGATACGGTCCCGTTCGGCCGAGAGACGTTCGAGCAGCTCCGGCGTGGCCACGCCGCCCACCACGCACCGCAGCAGCTCCACGATCGACCTGCTCGGCAGCCCGGCGGCGTACAGCCGCTGGATCAGCCGGACCCGGTCGACCGCGCTCTCCGGGTAGTGCCGCTGGCCGCCGGCGCTGCGTTCCGAGGCGAGCAGGGCCTGTTCCTCGTAGTACCGCAGCGCCCGCACGCTGACGCCGGCCCTGACGGCGAGTTCACCTATCCGCATCACGACTCCGCTTGCCCCTCACGTCAACATACCTGCTGGTACACGGCGCCTGGCACAGCGGACAGAGCTGGGAGCGGGTGGTCCCGCTGCTGACGTCGGCCGGACACCGGGTACTCGCGCCGTCGCTGACCGGCTACGGCGACCAGGCGCATCTGCTCGGCCCCGAGGTCGGACTCGACACGCACGTCGATGACGTCGTCCGGCTGATCGTCGAGGAGGACCTCACCGAGGTGGTCCTCGTCGGACACAGCTACGCCGGGCTGGTCATCTCGTCCGCGGCCAACCAGGTCCCGGACCGGATCGCGCAGCTGGTCTACCTCGACGCGATGGTCCCGGAGGACGGTGAGACCGCGGCCGACATCCTGCCGGCGACCCAGGTCCTGATCGACCTCGCCGTGAAGTCCGGCACGTGGCGGGTGCCGCCGCTTCCCGAGATGCCGCCGCCCTTCGGCCTGTTCGGGGTCACCGACCCGGCGGACGCCGCCTGGCTGCGCGGCATGCTGTCGGATCAGCCGGTGCGGTGCCTGCAGCAACCGGTCCGGCTGGACAACCCGGCCGTGCGCACGATCCCGCGCACGCACATCCACTGCGTGGGCGCGGCGCCGGAAGGGTTCACCCTGCGGCCGGTTCCCGCGACGGCGACGGTCTGGGAGCTGGCGACCGGCCACGACTGCATGATCACCATGCCGACCGAACTCACCGACCTGCTGCTCAATCTTCCACTTCACGGCCGCTTGCGACAGCGTGGGCATACTCGCTCACGGAGTAGTGGAGCAGCCCGCGTACTCGGTGGCGATCCGTGCGCCGAGGCGGGCGTTGTTCTTGACCAGGGCGATGTTGGTCCGCAGGCTCGCTCCGTCGGTGAGTTCGACGATGCGGCCCAGCAGATACGGTGTGGCCGCCTTGCCCGAGATCCCCGCCTTCTCCATCTCGTCGAGGGCCTGTTCGATGATGCCGTCCATCCGGGACGCCGGGATCTCGTCCGCCTCGGGGACGGGGTTGGCGACGCTGACACCACCGGAGATGCCCAGGTCCCAGCGGGCGTGCATGACGGCGGCGATCTCGCGTGCCGAGTCGACCCGCATGGGGGAAGGGAAGCCGCTGCTGCGCGAGTAGAACGCGGGGAAGTCGTCGGTGCCGTAACCGAGCACGGGCACGCCCAGCGTCTCCAGGGTCTCCAGGGTGAGCCCGATGTCGAGGATGCTCTTCACACCGGCGCTGATGACGGCGACGTCGGTCGCGGCGAGTTCCGTGAGGTCCGCGCTGATGTCGAAGGTCACCGGTGCGCCGCGGTGGACGCCGCCGATGCCGCCGGTGACGAAGACACTGATCCCGGCGAGGGCCGCGAGCCGCATGGTGGCGGCGACGGTGGTCGCGCCGTGCCCGCCGCGCGCCATGACGTACGCCAGGTCGCGCACGCTGGCCTTGGTCACGTCCTTGCTGGTCGCGAGCAGTTCCAGCTGCGCCGGGGTCAGACCGACGCAGGGCCGGCCGTGCAGCACGGCGACGGTCGCCGGGACCGCTCCGCCCTCGCGGACGATCTCCTCGACCTGCGTGGCCATCTCCACGTTCTGCGGATACGGCATGCCGTGGCTGATGATGGTCGACTCGAGGGCGACGACGGGACGGCCGTCGTGCAGCGCCGCACGGACCTCGTCGGTCAGGGTCAGCCTGGGGTGCGGGACGGTCATGTCTGGCTCCAACTCGGGTCGTTGAGGGTGTCCTCGATGAGTCGCGGGGTCAGGTCCGGGCGCACGGTGGCCGTGCCGGCGACGGTCAGCGCGGCGGCGGCGTGGCCGTAGCGGGCGGCGTCGACCGGCTCGCCGCCCGCCAGCAGGGCGTGCACGAAGGCGGCGAGCATGGCGTCGCCGGCGCCCGTGACGTCGTGGACCTCGGCGGGCGGCGCGGTGAGGAACGTATGGCCGGCGTGGGCGGTGCTCAGCAGGCTGCCGCGCGCACCGAGCCGGATCCAGGCGTGCCGCACACCCCGCTCGTGCAGGACGGCGGCGGCCTCGACGACGTCCTCGTCCCCGGCGCCGACCGGCCGGCCGGTGATCGCCTCCAGCTCCTCCAGGTTCGGGGTGAGGGCGAAGACCGGACGCTCCGGGGCGATCAGCGGGGCGAGGAGGGCGGCCTTGGGCGCGCTCACCGGGTCGATCACGGCCGGGACGTCGGCGGCGCGGGCGATGTCCAGCGCGTAGGTCAGCACGCGCGCCGGGAGGTTGCCGTCGAGCACCAGCAGGCTCGCGTTCGCGACGAGCTCCCGCGCCGGCTGGAGTTCCTGGGGCGTCAGGGCGTCCGTGGCCGCCATGTCCGAGATGGCCACCACCAGGTCCCCGTCGGCGTCGAGGACGGCGGTGTAGGTGCCGGTCGGATGCGTCGTGCTGCGGTGCACATGGTCCACGCGCACGCCCGCCGCCCGCGTGTCGTCGAGCAGCCGCTCGCCCGCGGCGTCGCGTCCGACGGCCGCGACGAGGTGGGTCGGGGTGCCCAGCCGCGCCAGGTTCTCCGCGATGTTGCGGCCGACCCCGCCGGCGGCGGTGACCGACCGGCCGGGGTTGCTCGTACGGCGCTGGACGGGCGCGAGGCTGCGGACCTTGATGTCGAGGTTCACGCCGCCGATGACCACCACCGCGTTCTCCTGGCGGAGGATGTAGCCGCGCCCCAGGATCGCGCCCTTCTTGCCCAGGTTCGACAGGTGCACGTTCACCGCGGAGCGCGTGGTCCCGATGGCGTCCGCGATCGCCTGCGGCCCGGCGAGCGGATCGCGCCGCAGGAACGCGATGATCTCGCGCTCCCGTTGGGTCAGCATCATGCTAAGTAAACTAAAGGCCCTTTACTCGCATAAGCAAGACCCGGCCGGCCGGGATCGGTCAGTCGACCGTGATCGAGTCCAGCTTCTCCCGCAGGTACACATGCGAGTCCACGGGTTCGTACGCCACCCGCCCCACCGGGGCCGGGACGGACTCCACGAGCGTGCCCGGGGTGCACTCGCCGAAGTAGACGAGGGACATCAGCTCCTCGGCGGGCTCGTCGGCCGGGGGCGGGAGGACCCGGTGGCGGCCGGAGCGCCAGCGGTCGCCGGTCCAACGGGCCATCAGGTCACCGATGTTGATGGTGAAGGCGTCCGGGTCGAAGGGCGCGTCCTCCCAGCCGCCCTCGTCCGTCCAGACCTGGAGGCCCCCCTTGCCCGCCTGCCGGTCGAGGATCGTCACCGTACCGAAGTCGGTGTGCGGGCCGATGCGGAACTGGCCGGGCTCCGGCTGGCCGACGACCTCCGTCCCCGGATACCAGTTGATGTTGAAGCCGTAGGTGGGGTGGTCCATGTGGCGGGAGAAGAGGTCCGGTTCCAGACCGAGGGCCTCCCCCAGCAGCGAGAGCAGCTGCTTCTCCAGCTCGCCCATCCGGTCCAGGTACTGCGCGCAGAGGGCCTCCAGCTCCGGCACCTCCGCCGGCCAGACGTTCGGGGCGTACCACTCCGCGTTGATCACCGGGTCGTCGAAGGGGTCGTGCGTGGCGAAGGTGAGGGACTCCTTCAGGTCCGGGGGCGTCTCCGTACCCTCCGAGTAGCCGTTCGCCTCCGCTCCCGGCCCCAGCCAGCCCCGCCCGCCGACCTTCACGGCGTACGGCAGCTTGACGTCCACGGGCAGCGCGAAGAAGGCACGGGCGGCCTCCCGGATGCGCGAGCGCAGGGCGGGGTCCACACCATGCCCGGTGACCAGCAGGAAACCGGCGGTCTGGAGGGCGTCGTCGACCGTACGCGCGATGGCGGCACGGACCTCGGCGTCACCGTCGCGCCAGGGCGTGAGGTCGATCGTGGGAATTCGTGGCTTACTCACCGATGTCCTCGTTCCACAGAGCCGGGTTCTTCTCGATGAAGTCGCTCATCATCGCGACGCACTCGGGGTCGTCCAGGAGCACGATCCGCACGCCGTGCTCCGCCAGCCAGTCGTGTCCGCCGTGGAAGGTGACGGCCTCGCCGACGATCACCCGGGAGATACCGAACTGGCGGACCAGACCGGAGCAGTACCAGCACGGCGAGAGGGTCGTGACCATCGTCGTGCCACGGTACGAACGCTGCCGCCCGGCGGCCCGGAAGGCGGCCGTCTCCGCGTGTGTGGAGGGGTCGCCGTCCTGGACGCGCCGGTTGTGGCCACGGCCGAGCAGCGTGCCGTCGGCGCCGTAGAGCGCGGCGCCGATCGGGATACCGCCCTCGGCGAGCCCGGTACGGGCCTCGTCCACGGCGGCTGCCAGCCACTCACGCGCCGTCGCCTGATCCATAAGGTCCATGACTCCACTCTGCTGTGGCCGAAACACCAGGGCAACGTGCGGAAAGTACTCTCCCGGGAGCCAGCAGCCGGACGTTCTGTCAGCACGTTGGAGGTCCCCGTGCCCGCACTCACCCTCCGCGAAGTCCTGGCCCTCGACCCGGTCCGGGCCGCCGAGCCCGAGCTGCTCGCCGGCGCGGGCGGACTCGACCGTCCCGTGCGCTGGGTCCACTCCAGCGAGGTCTACGAGGGCGCCAACTTCCTCGACGGCGGAGAGCTGCTGCTCACCAACGGCTTCGGGCTGACGGACGCCGACGACGAGGTCCGGCGCCGGTACGTGCGGGAACTGGCCGCGCGGGGCGCCGCCGGGCTCGCGGTGGAGGTCGGGCGCTCCCTGCCGAGCATGCCGGAGGAGGTCGTCGACGAGGCACGCCGGCGCGATCTGCCGCTGCTGGCCATGCACCGGGTGGTGCCCTTCGTACGGATCACCGAGGCGGCCAACCGGGCGATCGTGGCGCGGGGGCTGTCGGGCCGTGCCCGCCCCTGGGGTTCCTGGGGCCCTTGGAGCGACGACCACACCGCGGCACTGCTGGCCGACCTCGCCGACCGGGCCGCGCTGAACCAGCCGGAGGTGGAGGCGCGGGCGGCGCTCGCCGATTTCCATCCGGGGCCGGGGGCGCGCCTGATCGGCGTCTCCGCGCACGGCGCGCGCGACACCGGCTGCGTCGACCGTGCCGTACGGCTGCTGGGCGGGGGCGGGGTGCTGCGGGCCGCGTTCCCGGGGGACGTGCTCGCCCTCCTCGCGCTGCCGTCGGGCAGCCGGGCCGGTGATCCGGTGCGCGCGGTCCAGGAGGCCTTCCGGTCCGCCGCCGAACCCGGGCTGACGGTCGCCGTCGGACACCCGGTCGCGGCCGGAGGCGGCTGGCTGCGCTGGAGCGAGACGCTGCGGGCGGCCCGGACCACGCTGGAACTGGCGCTGACCGTCCCGCCGGCCGAGCCGTCCGCCCCCGACGGCCCACTGGTGACCTCCTCCCGCGCCTTCGCCCTGGAGCGGGAGCTGACCCGGGGCGGGGTGGACGCCAACCGCGACCGTCTCGCGGGCATGGTCCAGCACGCCCTGGGCCCCCTCCTGGAGTGGGAGGCGGCCCACTCCAGCGACCTCGTCCGCACCCTTGAGGTCCACCTCCGCCACGGCTGCTCCCCCACCCGCACGGCCGCCCTCCTCCACATCGGCCGCCAGTCCCTCTACCAGCGACTGGAACGCATCGAGTCCCTCCTGGGCCTGGAGATCGACGACCCGGACCTCCTGGGCGAACTACTGGCGGCGGCCTGCGCGCACCGGGTGGTCCGGGGCACGAGAACCCCGGCCCACGGGACGAACACCAACGCGGCGTGACTCAGCGCAGCGTGACACGACTCGGGCCGTTGAAGGGGGCCGGGCAGAGGACGGTCCGCGGGGTGCGCAGTCCGTCCTCCTCGGCGAAGAGCACGCGGACGGCGCCGAACGGCACCTCGTCGGCCGTCACCCGCGCGGCACGGTCGTAGAGCGCGCGGACGGCCTCCGGGAGAGGCTCGCCGAACTCGCCCTCGTCCGCTCCCCACACGTCCCACAGCAGCGTCTCGACCTTGTTCAGCGCGGCGAGGTCGAGCCGGACGTTCCCCGCCACGAACCGCTCGCCCCACAGCGGCCCCTCCTCCGGCGGATGCAGCCCGAAGGTCCGGGGATCGGCCCCTTCCTCACGGATCGCCCGCCAGGCCCGGCCCGCGACGAGGAAGCGGTCGCGGGGTACGTCCATGGGGTCGGAGTCCCCCGTCCAGTGCGCGGCGGCGTCCGGGTCGGTGAGCTGCGCGTCGGCCAGCAGCCAGCAGACCCCGACGAACCGGTCGTCGGGCTCCCGCCGCCTGTCGAGCGGGGCGTCGTCCCGCTCGACGACGATCCGCAGGATGTCGTCGACGTACCGCGTCTCGGCGTCGTCACGCAGCCGCTGTTCGGCCACGGTGTGCCCGCTGTGACCGGCATAGAACTCAAGCAACGCGGACAACTCCTAGGTCTCGGCTGCGTCGACCACTTCGAAGCCTTCGCGACGCATCCGTCCACTCCCCCAGGCGCCGAGCGGCCCGAGCGCTTGATTGAGCGTGCGCCCGTGCTCAGTCAGGGAGTACTCCACCCGTGGCGGCACCTGGGCATAGACCTCCCGGTGCACGAGTCCGTCTGCCTCCATCTCACGCAGGTGCTGAGTCAGCATCTTCTCGCTCACTCCAGGCAGACCGCGACGGAGCTCGGCGAAGCGGCGTACGCGATGGGCGTCAAGTTCCCAGAGGATCAGTCCCTTCCACTTGCCGCTCACCACGTCGAGCGCAGCGTCGATGCCACAGATGTAAGGCCCGCACCTCGGCCTCTTGGCCATCACTGAACTCCTTACGAAAAGGTAAGTACCCCAGAAAATAGTGGGTACTTCCGAGAGTAGTGGCGCTCTCCGAGCATGGAGGGGTGAACGAACAGCAGAACCACACCACCAGGCAGGACAGCGCTGTCACCGTGATCGGGCTTGGCCCGATGGGCCAGGCGATGACCCGCACCCTCCTCACCGCAGGCCACCCGGTCACCGTCTGGAACCGCACCGCCGGCCGGGCCGACGGCGTCGTCGCCGACGGAGCAACGCTCGCGGCAACACCTGGCAAGGCGGTCGAAGCGAGTGACCTCGTGATCCTCAGCCTCACCGACTACCAGGCGATGTACGACATCCTCGACAGCGCCACCGCATCACTCGCCGGCCGGACGCTGGTCAACCTGAGCTCGGACACGCCCGACCGCACTCGCAAGGCAGCAACCTGGGCGGCGGGCCACGGCGCCGCCTTCCTCACCGGTGGTGTCATGGTCCCGGCGCCGATGGTCGGCACGGAGGCGGCCCATGTCTACTACAGCGGCCCCGACGAGGTGATGGAGAACCACCGGGCGGCGTTGGCACCCATCGGCACGCCAAAGCATCTGGGCGAGGATCCGGGCCTCGCCCAGATGATGTATCAAGCCCAGCTCGCGGTGTTCCTCACCACCCTGTCCGCACTGATGCACGCCACCGCGATGCTGGGCACCGCAGGAATGAAGGCCGGGGAAACCCTGCCGGAGTTGCTCTCCTCCGCCGACTCGATCGGCGCCATCCTGAGGGCCGCCGAAGAGACCCCCGGCGCCGCGCTGGACGCCGGCGAGCATCCCGGCGACCTCAGCACGGTCACCATGATGGGCGCGACGTCCGACCACATCGTCGAGACCAGCACGTCACTCGGCCTCGACCTCGCTCTCCCCCTGGCCGTGCAGTCCCACTACCGGCGCGCGATCGAGAACGGGCACGGCGGCGACAACTGGACCCGCATCATCGACAGCATCCGAGAGCCGCGCTACCAGACGCGGGACTGATGAACGCACTCCCAGCCGCGACTCCACCCAGGCCTCACCACCTGCTTGGGCCCTCGGCGGACCCCCTTCCTCGCGACCGGCAACGGCCTTGCCGGACCTCGCTGTTCAGTCCAGGTCGGACAGGTCGAGTACGAAGCGGTGGCGGACGTCGTTGCGGCGGAGGCGGTCGAGGGCCTCGTTCACGCGTGCCGAAGGGAGGAGTTCGATGTCGGCGGTGATGCCGTGCTCGGCGCAGAAGTCCAGCATGGCGGTGGTGGCGGGCCTGCCGCCGCTGCCCGCGGAGCTGAGGTGCTTGCGTCCCACGAGCAGGTCGGTGGTCTCCACGGTGACGGGTCCGAGGTGTCCGAGGTGGCTGAGCGTTCCGTCCATGGCGACCAGGCGGAGGTAGGGGCCGAGGTCGTGCGGCGCGGAGACGGTGTCGATGACGACGTCGAAGCTGTCGCGGGCGTCGGCCAACTGCTCGGGGGCGGTGGAGACGACGAATCCGTGGGCGCCGAGCCGGCGGGCGTTGTCGGCCTTGTCGGATGAGCGGCTGACAACCGTGGTGTCGGCGCCGAGCGCCACGGCGATCTTGACCGCGAGATGGCCCAGGCCGCCCAGTCCCGCCACGGCGACGCGCGTCCCCTTCCCCACGCCGAGGGCGTGCAGCGGTTCCCAGACGGTGATCCCGGCGCAGAGCAGCGGAGCGGCGGCGGCCGGGTCCAGGCCGGCCGGCAGGGGGTACGCGAAGGCCTCGCGGACGACGTACTCGCGGGAGTAGCCGCCCAGGGTGGTCGATCCGTCGTGCCGGTCCACGCCGTCGTAGGTCAGGGTCGGGAAGGCGTGGCAGAAGTTCTCCTGGCCGGCGCGGCACATGGCGCACTCGCCGCACGAGTCGACGATGTTGCCCACCGCGACCGGGTCGCCGGCGGTGAAGCGGGTGACCGCGGGGCCGGTCTCGGTCACCACGCCCGTGAACTCGTGCCCCGGCACCAGGGGCCGTCCCGCCGAGCCCGCTTCGCCGTGCCGGGCGCCGACGGCGTGCAGATCGGTGTGGCAGACACCGCAGTAGTCCACCCGCACCGCGAGGTCGTCGGGGCGCAGGTCGCGCCGTTCCAGCCGGGTCCGCCGCAGTGTCGGGGACGGACCTTCCACCTGCCAGCCAACGGTGCTCCGCATGACGTGTCTCCCTCTAGACAGACTGTTCGGTCTATTCACCGTAAGCGCACACGGGCCGTCAGGCAAACCAACTGTTCTGTTTGGTATCGTGGGCGTATGGCCGACCCACCCCTCACCTCCCGTGGAGCCGCGACGCACCAGCGCATCCTCGACGTGGCGACCCAGGAGTTCGCCGAGCACGGGATCGCCGGGGCGCGCGTCGAGCGGATCGTGGCCGCCGCCCGCACCAACAAGGCGCAGCTCTACGCCTACTTCGGCAGCAAGGAAGGGCTCTTCGACGCGATCTTCTTCGGCTCACTGGAGCGGATCGTGAACGTCGTCCCGATCGACGCCACCGACCTCGCGGACTGGGCCGTACGCCTCTACGACGAGTACCTCCGCCGCCCCGACCTCATCCGGCTGGCCACCTGGGCCCGCCTGGAGCGGCGCCCGGCCGGCCATCTGGTCGACGACCCCGACCGCCTCGACGACCGCAAACTGCGCGCCATCGCCGACGCCCAGGCCGCCGGACTGGTCCGCGAGGGAGACCCGTTCGACGTGATGGCCATGGTCATCGCCATGTCCATGGCCTGGTCACCGGTCAGCAACGTCTACGCGGCGACCGCCCAGGAACCCCCCGAACTGCACGAGCAGCGCCGCGCCCTGCTCCACGAGAGCGTCCAGCGCGCGATGACGGCGGGCTGAGCCCCCGTCCCCTCCCTCAAACGCTCGCGCCGAAGCGGCTGCGGGCCGTTTCGATGTCGCCGAGGTGGCGGCGGGTCCAGGCGCACATTCCGTCGACCGTCGCGAGGAGGCCCCGGCCCGGCTCGGTGAGGGTGTACTCGACCTTCGGCGGCACGGTGGCGTACACCGTCCGCTCGACCACGCCGTTGCGCTCCAGCATGCCGGGCGGGTTGCCCGAGATCGACGTCTACCGGCACGTGGCGATCGCGACCGGCTCGAAGCTGGTCTTCGTCGCCGGACAGGTCGCCTGGGACGCCGACGGGGTCACGGTCGGCAAGGACGACCTCGCCGCGCAGGTCGAGCAGTGCTACGTCAACATCGGCGCCGCCCTCGCCGCGGCCGGCGCCGGCTTCGACGACGTGGCGAAGCTGAACTTCCACGTCGTCGGCTGGCACCCCCGACAAGATGCCCGCACTCCTGGAGGGCATCTCCCGGGCGACCGCCCGGCTGGGCGTCAACCCGGTCCCGCCGGCCACCCTGCTGGGCGTCGCGGCACTCGACGTACCCGAGCACCTCGTCGAGATCGAGGCCACGGCGGTACTCGACTGACTGGCATCATCGGTCGTCGGAAATTTCCGCGGGTATCGGTGAGGGCGGTGGGCGGACGTGGTGGTCGGCTGGGAGTGGGACGAGACGCTGTTCGCGGGTTCGGCCTCCTACTACCGGCGCGGGAGGGTTCCGTACGCTCCCGGGCTGGCGGACGTCCTCGCCGAGGTGCTGGGGCTGGACGGGCGGGGGCGGCTCCTGGACGTGGGATGCGGGCCGGGGATCGTCGCGCTGGGGCTGGCCCGGCTGTTCGGCGAGATCGTGGGGGTGGACCCGGACGAGGGGATGATCGCCGAGGCCGGGCGCGCGGCCGAGGAGGACGGGGTGGCGGGGAAGGCCCGGTGGGTGCGGGCCCGGGCCGAGGAACTGCCGGCCGGACTCGGGACGTTCGACGTCGTGACCTTCGCCCAGTCCTTCCACTGGATGGACCGGGAGCTGGTCGCGGCGACCGTCAGGGGCATGCTGCGGCCCGGCGGGGTCCTGGTGCACATTTCCGATCTCAAGGCGGAGGACCGGTCGCCGGCGTCCGTCGAAGGTCTTCCGTACCCCGCCGTGCCGCACACGGCGGTCCAGGAACTGGTCCGGCGGTATCTGGGTCCGGTGCGCAGGGCCGGCCGCGGTGTGCTGGCGCAGGGGACGCCCGGCGGGGAGGCGGCGGTGTTCGCGGGGGCGGGGTTCTCCGGCCCGCGGCGGTACGTCGTACCGGGCGGACAGGCGCTGGAGCGCACCTACGACGACGTCGTCGCCTGGGCGTTCTCGATGTCGTACGCGGCCCCGCACCTGTTCGGCACGCGCCGCGACGACTTCGAGGAAGACCTGCGCCGGCTGCTGCGGGAGGCCTCCCCGGCGGGACGGTTCTCCGAGCGGCAGCCGGGCACGGAGATCTTCGTCTGGCACGTCACATCGGCCGACGGCGGCGAGTGACATGTCGGGACGCGACGAAGGCCTCTTCACCCCGCTGGAGCTCCCCAGCGGTTCGGTCCTTCCCAACCGGCTGGCGAAGGCCGCGATGGAGGAGAGCATGGCCGCGCCCGGCCAGCTGCCCGGGGACCGGATGCTCCGCCTGTACGAGCGGTGGGGCCGGGGCGGAGCCGGGCTGATCATCACCGGCAATGTGATGGTCCACGCCGACGCGCTGACCGTCCCCGGCGGGACAGTCCTGGACGCGGACTCGCCCATCGAGCCCTTCGAACGGTGGGCCGAGGCCTCGAAGCGGGGCGGATCCCAGGTCTGGATGCAGATCAACCACCCCGGGCGCCAGGTCTTCGCCGACATGCCCGGAGTCGCCTGGGCGCCGTCCGCCGTCCGCGTCGACATCGGCAGACAGAGCAGGCACCTCGCCCAGCCCACGGAGATGACCGCCGAGCAGATCCGGGCCACCGTCGCGCGCTTCGCGGAGACGGCCCGCCGCGCCGAACTGGCCGGCTTCGACGGCGTCGAGGTGCACGCCGCCCACGGCTATCTGATCTCACAGTTCCTCTCCCCCCTGACCAACCGGCGCACCGACGAGTGGGGAGGCTCCCTGCCGAATCGGGCGCGTCTCCTGACCGACGTCGTGCGGGCCGTCAGGAACACGGTCGGCCCGTCGTTCGCCGTGGCCGTGAAGCTGAACTCGGCCGACTTCCAGCGCGGCGGGTTCGACGCGTCGGACGCCGGGGCCGTGATCGGCATGCTCGCCCCGCTCGGCGTCGACCTCGTCGAGCTGTCCGGCGGCAGCTACGAGAGCCCCGCCATGTCCGGACTCCCCGCCGACGCCCCCACCCGGGCCCGCGAGGCGTATTTCCTCACCCTCGCCGAGGAACTCGCCGCGGCCAGCCCCCTTCCCCTCATGCTGACGGGCGGGATCGTCAGACGCCCGGTCGCGGAGGAGGTGCTGGCCGGGGGCGTCGCCGTCGTCGGCATGGGCAGCGCCCTCGGCGTCGATCCCGACCTCCCCAACCGGTGGCGCGCGGGAGCCGACACCCGGGTCGTCCTGCCGCCGGTCCGCGTCAAGGACAAGGTCATGGCCTCCGCCATCGGCATGTCCCGGGTCAGGTACCAGCTGCACCGCATCGCGCGCGACCGCCCGACGAACCCCGGAGTGAACCCGATGCTCGCGTTCCTGCGCGACTACGTCGGCCGACAGCGCTCCCTCCGCCGCTACCGCACCTGGCTGCGGCGCAGAAACGGCCGATGAGCCGGCCGACGAGTCCCGCGGACCTGCGGGTAGCCTGTGCCGATCGCCGCCGTGCGGGCGGCAGTTGGAGGAACGGGCATGGGTGCTGCTCCGGTGCTGGAGGAGCTGCGGGAGGTCTGCCAGCCGCAGGCCAAGCTGGCGAGCCGCAACGGCGAACACTGGGCGGGGCGGCTGTACATGCGCCGGGTCTCGCTGCGGTTCACCCGGCAGCTCGTGCGTACCCCGGTCACCCCGGACCAGCTGACGTGGACGATGGTGGCGTGCGGGGTGCTGTCCGGCGCGGCCCTGCTGATCCCGGGCCTGGCCGGTGCCGTCCTCGCCGCGCTGTTCATGCAGTTGTTCCTGCTCTTCGACTGCGTGGACGGCGAAGTGGCCCGCTGGAAGGGGCAGAACAGCGCGACCGGCATCTACGTCGACCGGCTCGGCGCCTATCTGGCCGACGCGGCCCTGATGACCGGCTTCGGGTTCCGGGCCGCCGACTCCGGGCTCGGGAACTGGCACGGTTTCAACGGCTGGGTGTCGCTGGGCCTTGCGACCGCCCTGGGTGTCGTCCTGCTGAAGGCGTCGACCGATCTGGTGGACGTGGCCCGGGCCCGGCGCGGTCTCGCCGTCGCCGACGACGAGGCCGCCGCACCCCGCTCGCAGGGTGTCGCCTCGGTCCGCCGGCTGGCCGCCGCCTTCAAGATCCACCGGGTGACCAACGGCATCGAGGCCTCCCTGGTCCTGCTGGTCGTCGCCGTCGCGGACGCGGCGAGCGGCGGTGTCGGACCGACCCGCTGGGCGCTGGCCGCCATCGCCGTCATCACCTGGCTGATGGTCCCGGCCCACCTGCTGTCGATCCTGTCGTCGTCCCGCCTGCGCTGAACCGAGCCACCGCTGTCGCACCACGCGATCTGGCAAGAACAACCGCCTCTACTTACCCTGGCGTTGGGAAACCGGCCCCGGGGGAGGTGCGGTGCACAGACGGTTGTACGGACGGAGCGCGCTGTTCGACGTCGAACCGGCCGGTCTCGTACCCCGGCTCGTCGGTCTGCGTCCGTACGAGCTGCACGCGGAGAGACCCGAACACCCCACCGGACCGCCCCTGTTGGTGCTGGCGGGCGGCCGGGGCCTGGGCAAGAGCGCGGTGCTCGCCGAGATCCGGGACGCCTACACCGAGCCGCCGCGCGGCGGCGAGGCCCGCCGGCGTACGCCCATCGCGCTGATCGACTGCGAGGACGAGCAGTTCGCCCGGCCGCCGCACGAGGAGAGCCCCGAGTCCTGGTCGCCGGTGTGGCAGGCGCTGCTGGTACTGGCCGAGCAGCTGACCGAGCCGGTGAGGGCGGCCGGGCAGCTCGCGTTCCCCCGGCTGACGGCGGGGCTGGTGGCGGTGCGGGCCAGCGACTGGAGCGGGCGCAGCGACTCCGACCGGATCCGCCGCGAGCTGGTGCGGATCCTGCTGCTCAACGAGCGGGGTTCCCGCTTCACGCTGGCCGGCCGGTGGGCGGCGAAGGTCGCGGCGAAGGTGATCGCGGCGGCCAGCGGCCAGGGCCCGTTCGTCGCGGCGACCGTCGAGGCCACCCTGGAGGCGCTGTCGGAGGGGTTCACCTCCCACAAGGAGCAGAAACCGGCCACCTGGTACCGCGGCTACCCGAACGCGGGCGGCAACGCCAAGCGCGGTCTGCTGCTGCTCGCCGGGAACTTCCGGGCCGGCGGCACCTCCCGCGAGCACGCCGAGCGCTGGCTGGTCCGGGCCCTGCTCGCCGACCTGGCGGAGGCCTACGCCGGGCTGGGCTCCCGGCTGCGGCGGCTCGGCCGTCCGGTCGTGCTCCTGGACAACGCGCACGGCGGTCCCGGCCCCGGGCTCCTGGACGCCGTACTGCGCGACCGGGCGGACGGGTTCGCCGACCAGCTGGTGTGCGTGGCGACGGTACGCGGCACCGGGCATCCGGCACTGCGCGGCGCCGTACGGCGGGAACTGCCGGAGGTGGCCCGGGCGAGCGGCTGGGAGCCGGGGGCGACCCCGTCCTCGCGGGCGCTGCTGGTGCCGCTGCCGCCGCTGTCCCCGGACGACACCCTGCACATGGTGGGCGCGATCTGCGACGACATCGAGTTCCCGCCCCGGCTCCCGCACGCCGTACACCGGCTGACCGGCGGCAACCCGCTCGGGATCGTCCTGCTGGCCGCCGCGGCCCGGCAGCACCCGGACCGGGCCGCTTCCCCGGTGCGGCTGCTCACCGCGCAGATCAAGGTCTCCGAGGACCAGGCCGACGACGGCCGCCCGGCCTACACCGAGCTGCTGCACCGGCTGGTCCCCGCCGACCGCCTCGACGAACTCACCGTCCTCGCCGCCGCCCACGACCACGACTCCGCCGTGGCCCTCGCCCACGCGCGGCTCCCGGAGGACTTCGGCTCGTCGGGCGTACGGTCGCTGCGGGCCCGGCTCACCGAGGAGGGACTCGGCGCCGGGGGCGGCCACTTCGTCGGCGACCCGTTCATCCGCACCCTGCTGCTGCTCCGGCTGCACCACCGCAACGCCGACCACGCCAAGTGGCGCGAGACGCACGAGACGATGACCGGGCACTACGCACAGGACGACATCGGTCACGCCCGCTACCGGCTCCACCACGAGCTCGCTCTCGGCGACACCGGCGGCGCGGTCGCCCACCTGCGCGACACCTTCCCCGTCCTCGGCACCCGCGACTGGCTGGGCACCCTCCGCTTCCTGGCCACCGCCCCCTACTTCCACGCGCACGACGCCGAGGGCCGCGACGCCGGCGACCCCGACCTGCGTACCGCCGTCGCGCTGGGCCGGATGGACGCCGTACAGGAGCCGCCCGAGGGCGTGGACCGCGCGCTGCATCTGCGGATACGGCGGCTGCTGCACGCGGTGTGGCAGGTGAGCGACCCGCTGGTGCTGCCCGATCCACGGGTGTGCGGGCGGCTGGAGTTCGAGCTGCTGCAACTGTCCGATCTCCGGCCTGCCGGGGGCGCGCTGCTGTTCGCGGCCTCCCGGTCCTGGCCCGGGGACGCGCTCGCGGGCCGTCCGCTGCGCATACCGACGGGCGAAGGCGACGGGGAGGCCTAGATGCCGGGTGGAGTCAGCGGCCCGTTCGTACGGTGGCTGCGGGAGATCTGGGAGATCCGCCTCTACCGCTATACGGCCGTGCTGGTCACGGCCGTCCTGGTGACCGGTCTGTTCTTCGCGGTGCGGACGGCTCTCCATGAGGACCGTTCCTGCGCGCCCGGGGTCGTACGGCCCGAGAACAGCGACGAGTGCGTGGGCGTGGCGACGGCCGCCTACGACTTCGGGCACCCCCAGCTGCGGGACGCGGTGAACGCGATCCACCGGGAGAACGAGCGCCTGAAGAAGGGCGGTTACGTCACGGTCGCGCTGATGCTGCCGTACACCGCCTCCACCCCCTCCACGCTGAGCGACATCCAGCACGAGCTCCAGGGCGCCTACCTGGCGCAGTACCAGGCCAACCACGCCTCCAACGGGCAGTCCCCGGCGATCCGGCTGGTGCTGGCCAACCCCGGTGCCACCAGCGACCACTGGGAGCTGCTCGTCGACCGGCTGTCGGCGATGGCGAAGAGCGAGGACCGGCTGCGGGCGGTCGCCGGGGTCGGCATGAGCACCGACTACAACAAGCGGGCCGTGGCCGCGCTCACCGCGCGGGGCATCCCGGTGGTCGGCTCCTCCATCACCGCCGACGACCTCGCCAACAGCGCGGCGAACAAGGACGCGTTCCCGGGGCTCGCCCGGGTCTCCCCCACCAACACCGACGAGGCCCGTGCCCTGGCGTCGTTCGCGAAGGTGGGCGCGGGGCGGGCGCTGCTGGTGTACGACAAGCCGGGCGACCCGTACACGCGGACGCTGCAGCAGTCGTTCGCCGCGCTGATCAAGGGCTCGCCGTACGAGCCGCAGCCGTTCACCCCGCCCGCCGACCGCAGCCAGGAGGGGACGACCGCGAACACCTTCCGGCAGATCACCCATCTGGTGTGCGACACCGCGCCGGGCACGGACACCATCCTGTTCGCCGGACGGCACACGCAGTTGCGGCAGTTCATCAACGCGCTGGGCACCCGCGGCTGCCAGGACCGGAAGTTCACGTTGCTGACGGGCGACGAGGGGTCGTACCTCACCGGGGAGAAGGACCTCGACCACTCGGCCCTCGACCACAACCTCTCCGTGCGCTACACCGCCCTCGCCCACCCTGACGCCTGGGCGAAGGACCCCGCGAAGACCGGGGGTTCGGCGGCGGACGCCAGGACGCTGACCGACCTCCTCGCCCGGGCGACCCGCGCACCCGTGGGCCCGATCGGCGAAACCGCCCTGGAGGACGGCCAGTTGATCATCGGCTACGACGCGATGACCCTCGCCGTGCACGGTATCCGCGAGGCCACCCCCGACGGCCGGCTGTTCCCGTCCCTCGCCGACGTCGGCCTCCAGTGGCCGCAGGTCAAGGGCTCACTGCGGGTGAGCGGGGCGAGCGGCTGGATCTGCCTGGACGTCCACGGGAACCCGTACGACAAGGCCGTACCGATCGTCGAGCTGACCCCCGAGGGCATCTCCCGCTTCGTCCGCATCGCCTGGCCGGAGGGAGAGCCACCGGCGAAGGAGTGCCTGCCACCCGCCTCGTAGCCGCCCTCATCGCCGGAACAGGGCCGTCCAGAGGAACGGCTCCCCGAAGTGCGGGGAGCCGGCCGGTTCGTCGCGCATGCGGCGCAGTTCGACCTCGGTGAGGCCGGCGAAGATCCGGCGGAGCGACTCCGGTGTGTACGCGAGGCCGCCGTGCAGCAGGCCCTCCCGGTAGAAGTCCGCGTCGGGGAGTTCGGAGCCCATCGCGCCGGCGGCGAAGCAGGTGAGGGCGAGATGGCCGCCGGGCGCGAGGACGCGGTCGAGAAGGTCCAGGTAGCTGATCCGGCGGTGCGGCGGCAGGTGATGGAAGCAGCCGGAGTCGTGGATGAGGTCGTACGGGCCGGTGGCGAGGGCGAAGGCGTCCCCGCACCGGAAGCGGACGCCCGCCGCGCCCGCCGCCCGGGCCCGCTCCTCACCCCACGCGACGGCCTGCGGCGACAGATCGACGGCGTCCACCTCGAACCCCCGGGAGGCGAGATACAGGGCGTTGCGACCGGGCCCGCAGCCGAGGTCCAGGGCCCGTCCGCCGGGGGCGACCAGGCCGCGGTCGAGATACGAGACGAGACTTTCGTCGGGCTTGTCGACGAAGAACGGCACCGGCCGGTCCCGGTCCGCGTAGAACCTGTCCCAGCGTCCGGCCGCCGGCTCGAAGAACCCGTCCAGCAGCCGCAGTACGTCCTCGACGGTACGCATGTTCCGGTCCATCCGGCCCCCCCTTCCGAGGCACCGACCATAGGTACGGAAACGGCAGTTGACCAGGTCGGACGGTGTGCGGCGAGGGCTTCGGTCCGCCGCGTGGCGACCGGCGGAGCCGGGCCGGGAACCCGGCTCCCGGTGGGCGGCGGACGGGCCTCCACGCCCCGGTGGACGGGCGCGGAGGCGGTGTTTCCGGCGGAGCGGAGGCGGGTTTTTCTAAGGTCGCTCGCCCGCGTGGTCGACGACGGCCTTGCTCAGAACGGCCGTGTTGCCGATGACCGTGCCCTTCTTCACGTTCGAGAAGTCCTCCGTGGCCACCGAGCGATGGCCGATGAACTCGTAGGTCTTCCTGTCGAAGATCCACTCGTCCCGGCTGGGGTTGTCGGGGTCCTTGCGGGTGATGGCGACACCGTGCCGTCCGATGGCGTCCACGGCGTTCCCGACCACCGTCACCCCCGGGATCCGGGCGACGGCCCGGAACAGCGCCGCGCCCTGCTCCGAGGGGAGCAGCGCCTGACTCAGCAGATCGCCGGCCAGGACGAACATCGCCTGGTACCGCTCCTGACCGCTGTACTTCGGGGCCGTGTCGTACAGGTAGTCCCACATCTCGTCGCTGGTGGTGGGCAGCGTCTTCACATGGTTGTAGAAGGGGGAGACCTCCCAGCCCACTCCGCCCGGCCTGACGTCCACCGGGATCTCCCAGTCGCCCCGGCCCGTCTCCCGGCCCAGCCCGTCGTGCAGGCCGTCCACCGACATCCACAGTTCCTGCCGGTGCAGCGGCGAGACGGTGAACCTGCCGTCCGCCGCCTGACCGACGGCCACCTTGCTGTCGACGTACACGAACTGGTCGTCACGGA
Source organism: Streptomyces vulcanius (assembly GCF_042653945.1). NCBI lineage: Bacteria > Bacillati > Actinomycetota > Actinomycetes > Kitasatosporales > Streptomycetaceae > Streptomyces > Streptomyces vulcanius. The sequence goes on from NZ_JBHSFK010000022.1 coordinate 116,835, forward strand.
CCTTGCCGTAGGGCTGCTCGTGCTCGGCGGCCAGCGCGAGGTCCTCCAGGAGAGCCACCGTCGCCCTGGTGGGCGGCCGGGCACTCGCCCCGCCCCCGTCGGACGACGGCAGGACGACGAAGGTGACGGCTGCGGCGGTGGCGACGGCGGCCGCGACGAGCGCGGGCCGCAGCCGGACGCGCCACCGGGCCGGGGCTTCCTCGGTGTGCCGGATCTCGGTCATCAGGTGCTCCTTGAGGAGTCGGTGACGGCCCGGCGGAAGGTCGTGCTCAGGCAGGTGGCTCATCGGTTTCCCTCCCTCTGGGGCCCGACCGCTGTCGTGCGGTCACCTCTCACCTGTCCGCTGCTCTGCGGTGGTTCCACACATTTCGCGAGTTTCGTCCGCGCCCGGGAGAGCCTCGACCGTACGGTCCCGACCGGCACCCCCAGCGCCTCGGCGGCGGCCCGGTAGTCGAGGCCGGACCACACGCACAGCGCCAGCACCTCCCGCTCGGCCCGCCGCAGGGTGGCCAGGGCGGCGCGGACGAGGGCCAGTTGTGCCGCGTCGTCCACCCGCTCCGCCACCTCCTCGGCGAAGTCCCGTACGACCTCGTCGCGCGGGAGCCGGGAGACGGCCGCCGCGTGTCTCCGTGCGGCGCGGCGGGTGTTGCGCGTGACGTTCGTGGCGATGCCCAGCAGCCACGGGCGGACGGAACCGCCGTCCTCGTCGAGCTTCGCGCGCAGCCGCCAGGCGTCCAGGAACGTCAGCGAGACGACCTCCTCGGCGACCGCCCACTCCCCCGTGAGCCGGAAGGCATGGTTGTAGACGGAGCGCGCGTAGGCGTCGAAGAGTTCGCCGAAGGCGTCGTGGTCCCCCGCGCGGATGCGTCTCCTCAGGATTCTCTGAGTACTCGGATTCGTATCCACGTTCTTCAGCCTGTCCGCACGACGAAGGCCGGTTCCCGTGACTCAGGTCACAGAAACCGGCCTCGCTGGTACGGGGCCTACACGCCCGCGTACGAGTGCTTGCCCGAGACGAAGATGTTGACGCCGTAGTAGTTGAACAGCCAGCAGCCGAAGGCGATCATGGCCAGGTAGGCGGCCTTGCGGCCCTTCCAGCCGGCCGTGGCGCGGGCGTGCAGGTAGCAGGCGTAGGCGACCCAGGTGATGAACGACCAGGTCTCCTTGGGGTCCCAGCCCCAGTAGCGGCCCCACGCGTCGCCCGCCCAGATCGCGCCCGCGATGATCGTGAAGGTCCACAGCGGGAACACCGCCGCGTTGACGCGGTAGGCGAACTTGTCCAGGGACGCGGAGGCGGGCAGCCGGTCGAGGACGGAGTTCGCGAAGCGGCCCGGCTTGCCGCCGGTCGCGAGCTTGTTCTCGTACGCGTCCTTGAAGAGGTAGAGGATCGTGGCGACCGCGCCGACGTAGAACACCGCGCCGCAGAAGATCGCCGTGGAGACGTGGATGTACAGCCAGTACGAGTGCAGCGCCGGGACCAGCTGGTCGCTCGCCGTGTACAGGACGGTGACCGCGAGACCCAGGTCGAGCAGGACCGTGGTGATCAGGAACAGTCCGAGCCAGCGGACGTTCTTCTTCAGCGCCAGCAGCCCGAGGTACACGGCGACGGCCACCGTGGAGAAGGTGATGTTGAACTCGTACATGTTGCCCCAGGGCGCCCGCTGCACCGAGGCCGCGCGGGCGATCACGCCCGCCAGCTCGACGAAGAAGGCGAGCACCGTGAGGGAGATGGCGATCCGGCCGTACATATCGCCCTGCTCGTCCCCGCCGTGGGCGCCGGGCCCGTCGGGCACGTCCCGGGCGCCGGCCGCGGCGCGCACGACGACCTGGGGACGCTCCAGGACGGTGGTGCCGCCGTTCGTCTGGACGGTGACGGCCGGCGCCTGAGCCTTCTTCTTCCCGTCGGCGGTCAACGCGGCAGCCGTACGGCCCACCTTGCTGCGGCTGCCGAGGAGCCATTCGGCGATGTAGGCGAAGAAGGCCAGGGTGTAGACGGCCATCGCGGAGTAGATCAGCGTGTTGCTGATGCTCGCGAGGTTCTCGTTGGTGGCGGCGGCGACCATCACTGCTGCTCAGCCCCTTCGGCAGGTACGACTTCGGGTTCGGGGGATTCGGGGGTGTCAGGGTCGGGAGAGGCTCCGGGAGCCTGGTCGTACAGGATCCCGGCGAGGTCGCCGAGTTCCTCGGGCACCTTGGCGGACTCGCTGCGGCCGAGCCCGGCCATCTCGACGACCGTCACCCCGTCGGCGCCCCTGACCGCGCGCACCCACACCCGGCGGCGCTGGATGAACAGGGAGGCGGCCAGGCCGAAGATCGCGGTGAGCGCGCCGCCCAGCGCCCAGCCGCTGCCCGGCTGCTGGGTGATCTGGAAGTTCGCCCACTGCTTGGTGCCCTCGTAGGTGACCGTGCCGGCGCCGTTCGGGAGGGTCATGGTCTCGCCGGGCTTGAGGTTCTCCCGCACCTGCGCGCCCTTGGAGTCCTTGAACTCCTTCATGTTGGTCTTGTTGAGCTGGTACACGCTCTGCGGGATGCCCGAGTCGACACCGAGGTCGCCGTGGTACGGCGTGAGGTTGAGTACGGGGTTGAGCAGCGCGGGGAAGGAGGAGGCCGTCTCCATGCCCTTGACGTACGACGGCAGGAAGAAGGCCGAGATGCCGAGCTGCTCGGTGACGCCCTTGGCGTTCTTGTAGCCGTCGTAGACCTTCACCACTCCGGAGGAGGTGACGTTGGAATCGAGCGGCAGCAGCGGTACGGCGTCGCTGTAGACGACGTCGCCCTTGCCGTCCCGGACGGTGACGACCGGGGCGTAGCCGTGGGCGGTGAGGTAGATCTTGGAGTCGCCGACCTCCAGCGGGTGGTTGACCTTGACGAGGGTCTTCCGGTCCTTGCCGTAGGCACCGACGCTGTAGTCGATGGCGGCCTGGTAGGTGCGGGGGGTGCCCTTGTTCGGGCCGCTGGTCTCGTACGTGCCGGTGAACTTGTCCAGGGTGAAGCTGAACGGCGTCAGGTCGTCGACGCTGAAGAGGCTGCCGGACTTGAAGTCGTCGTACTGGGTGAGGGTGTCGGAGAACCCGTCGCCCTCGACGACCAGCTTGTTGCCCTCGGACTTGTAGAGCTGGCCCCAGGCGAACGCGACCAGCATCACGATCAGCGCGATGTGGAAGGCGAGGTTGCCGACCTCGCGGAGGTACCCCTTCTCGGCCGCCACGGCGTCCCCCGCGAGGTGCGCGCGGAAGCGCCGCTTCTTCAGCAGGGCCAGGGCGGCCTCGCGGACCTGCTCCGGCTCGGCCTCCGTACGCCAGGTCGTGTAGGCCGGCAGCCGGGTCAGCCGCTTGGGCGCGCCCGGCGGACGGCTGCGCAGCTGGCCCGTGAACTGCCAGGTGCGGGGCACGATGCAGCCGATGAGGGAGACGAACAGCAGGATGTAGATCGAGGAGAACCACACCGAGCTGTAGACGTGGAAGAGGCCGAGCTTGTCGTAGACCGGCGCGAGCGTCCCGTGCGCGGCGCGGAACTCGGCGACCTTCGTCTCGTCGGTGCCGGACTGCGGGATCAGCGAGCCGGGGATCGCGCCGAGCGCCAGCAGCAGCAGGAGCAGCAGCGCGACCCGCATCGAGGTGAGCTGGCGCCAGAACCAGCGGGCCCAGCCGATGACGCCGAGGGCGGGCGCGTTGAGCGACTCCGCGGGGGCCGTGGACAGCTGGGAGCCGGCGGCCCCGAGATCCTGGTCCTCGGGGGCGGCCGGGGTGTCACCGGTGGTCGCGGTCTTGGTCATTGGTTCAGATCCCCACAGTGAAGCCGGCGGACCAGGACTGCATGTCCTGCACAAGGCGGTCCCACGCACCGGTCAGCAGCAGCAGACCGGTCACGATCATCATCGTGCCGCCGATCCGCATCACCCAGACGTAGTGGCGCTTGACCCAGCCGAAGGCGCCGAGCGCCTTGCGGAACGCGACCGCGGCGAGCACGAAGGGCAGGCCGAGGCCGAGGCAGTAGGCGACGGTCAGTATGGCACCGCGGCCCGCGCTCCCCTGCTGGGAGGAGAGCGCGATCACGGAGGCGAGGGTGGGGCCGATGCACGGGGTCCAGCCGATACCGAACAGCGCGCCGAGGAAGGGTGCGCCGAGGAGCCCGGCGACGGGCTTTCGGTGGAGGCGGAACTCCCGCTGGGTCATCCAGGGCATCAGGCCCATGAAGAAGACACCCATGACGATCATCAGCACGCCCAGCACCTTGGACAGGACACCGCTGTTCGCCTGGAGCGTGTCCCCGAAGTAGCCGAACAGGGCCCCGCTGGAGACGAAAACGGCGGTGAAGCCGAGGACGAAGAGGGAGGCACCGGCGACCATCCGGCCGCGCCGGGCCTCCGCCAGATCGGTGCCGGCGACGCCGGTGACGTACGACAGATAGCCGGGGACGAGCGGCAGGACGCACGGCGAGAAGAAGGAGACCAGCCCGCCGAGCAGGGCGATGGGCAGCGCGAGCAGCAGGGCGCCGCTGAGCACCGTCTGGTTGGGGTCGGTGGCCGCGGCGAGGGTGGTGAGCGCGCTCACGTCACTTCTCCGCGAGGACCGGAGTGATCATCGCGCGCAGCCTGTCCTCGCTGAGCGCCGCCAGCGAGCGGGCGGCGATCTTGCCGTCCCGGTCGAGGACCAGGGTGGAGGGCACCGCCTGGAGGTTGAGCGTGCCCTTCTTGAAGCGCAGCAGCAGCCGGCCCGTCGGATCGTAGAGGCTGGGGTAGGTGACGCCCTGCTGCTTCTCGAAGGCGACGGCGTTCTGGGTGCTGGTGTCACGGGTGTTGATCCCGACGAACTGCACGCCCTTGGCCTTGAGGTCCTGGTAGACCTTCTCGAAGCCCGGCGCCTCGGCCCGGCAGGGCGCGCACCAGGAGCCCCAGACGTTCAGGACGACGATCTTGCCCTGGTAGTCGCCGACGTCGAGCTGTTTGCCGTCGATGGTCTTGCCGGACAGGTCGGGTGCCGTGGCCCGCTGCGCCTTCTTGACGGTGGAGATGCCGTCCTTGCCCATGATGAACCCGGTGCCGCCGCCCCCTCCGGAGGTGCCTCCGGAGGAACAGGCGGACAACAGCAGCGCCGCGGCGACGGCGACGGCGGCAGACAGGGGGGTGCGGCTGGCGGCACTCATGTGAAAAGTTTCGCATGCCCGTTCTGGGGATCTTGCGCACCCCCCTTGCGGGCGGAAACCCGCATTTCAGGCGGCTTTCAGACGGCTTTCAGGCGGCGGACGCGGTGCTTGAGGGAGTCGCGGTCTCCGGCTGGGTGAACGCCTTCCAGCCGCCGGCCGGCTGCTGCCCGACATCCAGCGTACGGAGCTTCTCGAGGACCTGGGGCTTCTGTACGTCCATCCAGTCGACGAACTGCCGGAAGGAGACGATGCGTACGTCCGCGCCGTTCTCCTTCTCCCGGGCGATGTGCTTGAACGCGTCCTCGACGGCGTCCATGTAGATGCCGCCGTTCCACTTCTCGAAGTGGTTGCCCACGAAGAAGGGGGCGCGGTTCGTCTCGTAGGCCCGCTTGAATCCCTGGATGTACGCCTGGGAGGCCTGCTCCCGCCAGCCCGGGTAGTTGTGGGCGGGCGCGTTGGTCGAGTTGATCGACTGGTTGGCGAGGATGTTGTAGTCCATGGAGAGGACCTCGAAGCTGTGGCCCGGGAACGGCACCGCCTGGAGCGGCAGGTCCCAGATCCCCTGCTTCTTCGCCGGCCACACCTGGCGCCCGCCCGGCGAGGAGGCGTCGTAGCGCCAGCCGAGGGCGCGGGCGGTGGGCAGCAGGTTGTCCTGGCCGAGGAGACAGGGCGTACGGCCGCCGACGAGTTCCTTGTCGTAGTCGAAGGGGAGGGCCGGCAGGTCGGTCCAGCCGGTGTTGGTCCGCCACTCCTTCACGAAACCCTTCGCCTGGTCTATCTCGCTCTGCCACTGCGCGGGCGTCCACCTGCCGACCGAGCCGTGGCCCTCGCCGCAGAAGTGCCCGTTGAAGTGGGTGCCTATCTCATGGCCTTCGAGCCACGCCCGGCGGACGTTCTCGAGCGTCATCTTCACGTGCTCGTCGGTGAGGTAGCCGATGTCGGAGGCGCCGCGCGGGTTGTTCGGGGGGTCGTAGAGCCGCTTCTTCGACTCGGGCAGCAGATACAGCCCGGAGAGGAAGAAGGTCATCGACGCGCCGTGCTTCTTGGCGAGGTCCAGGAAGCGCGGGAAGAGCCCGTTGCCGACCTCGCCGGCGCCGTCCCAGGAGAAGACGACGAACTGCGGCGGCTCCTGGCCGGGCTCCAGCGGCTCGGGCTTCGCGGGCTGGTGGGGCTGCTTGCCGGTGAACGAGGTCGAGCCGTCACCGAGGGGGCGGGCGGTGGCGGTCGGCTTGGGCGAGCCGTCCTTCCCGGAGCCCTTGGAGCCCTTGGAGCCATGCGCGCGGCCCGGTTCGCCGGAGCCGTTCTCACTGCCGCAGCCGACGAGTCCGACAGCGGCGGCGGCCCCGGCACCGAGTCCGAGTGCTCCCCTTCGGGTGATGGCGCCCATGGCAATCCCGTTCGTCGTGTTCTCTGATGGTCACTCATTCAGAGGACACGACGAACGAGCGGGTTCCGCTCATACTTCCGGATTCGGTAACAGCGAACACCCAGGGGGAACTCAGGGGGCACTCAGGCTGGGTTCACGCCCCGAAGGCCTTGCCCTTCCCCTTCACCGGCCTGGCCCCCGCCCGGAGATGGGCCGGCACGAGGTCGAGGGCGGGCTCGCTGTAGCCGACGGAGACGATCCGGTCGCCTCGGTAGGTGAAGGTCGTCAGCGAGGCGAGCGTGCACTGCCGCTTGCGCGGGTCGTGCCACAGCCGGCGCCGCTCGACGTACGACCGCACGATCCAGATCGGCAGCTGATGGCTGACGAGCACCGCCTCGTGCCCGCGCGCCGCGTCCTTCGCCGCGTCCAGCGCGCCCTTCATCCGGACGACCTGGTCGACGTACGGCTCGCCCCAGGACGGCTTGAACGGGTTGACGAGGTGCTTCCAGTTCTCCGGATTCTTCAGCGCGCCGTCGCCGACCCCGAAGGTCTTCCCCTGGAACACGTTGTCGGCCTCGATGAGCCGCTCGTCGGTGGCGAGGTCGAGCCCGTGCGCCTTGGCGATCGGGGTGGCCGTCTCCTGTGCCCGCTCCAGCGGCGAGGCGACGACGTACGTCACATCGCGGGAGGAGAGGTGCTCGGCGACCCGGTCGGCCATCTGCCGGCCGAGCTCGGAGAGGTGGTACCCGGCGAGACGGCCGTAGAGCACCCCGTCCGGGTTGGCCACCTCACCGTGCCGCATGAGGTGGACGACGGTGATGTCGTTGCTGCCGTTGAATTCGATGGTCATGCTGCTGTGGCCTCCGCAGCCGCTCGGGCCGCCGCCGGAAGGGCGTCGGCGATCCGCTGGATGGCCCGGTCGTCGTGGGCCGAGGAAACGAACCAGGACTCGAAGGACGACGGCGGCAGATAGACGCCGTTCGCCAGCAGCGAGTGGAAGAAGGCGGTGAAGCGGAAGGACTCCTGCGCGCGGGCGTCCTCGTAGTTGCGCACCGGCCGGTCGGTGAAGAAGACGGAGAACATGTTGGACGCGCTCTGCAGCGTGTGCGCGACGCTCTCCTTGGTGAGCGCCTCGGAGACCAGCGCCTGGATCCGCTCGGAGGCCGTGTTGACCTTGGCGTACGCGGCGTCGTCGAGGAGCCGGAGCTGGGCGAGCCCCGCGGCGGTGGCGACCGGGTTCCCGGAGAGGGTGCCGGCCTGGTAGACGGGCCCGGCGGGCGCGAGATGCGCCATGACGTCTTCCCGCCCCCCGAAGGCGGCAGCGGGGAAGCCCCCACCCATGACCTTCCCGAAGGTCATGAGGTCCGGCCGCACCCCGTCCACCCCGAACCAGCCGCTCCGACTGACCCGGAACCCGGTCATGACCTCGTCGGAGATGAAGAGGGCGCCGTTGGTGGCGCAGGCGTCCTTGAGCCCCTGGTTGAACCCGGGCAGCGGTGGCACGACCCCCATGTTCCCCGGCGAGGCCTCGGTGATCACACAGGCGATCTCCCCGGGATGCCGGTGGAAGGCCTCGTGCACGGCCTCCAGGTCGTTGTACGGCAGCACGATCGTGTCGGCCGCCTGGGCACCGGTGACACCGGGGGTGTCGGGCAGCGCGAAGGTCGCCACCCCGCTCCCGGCGGCGGCGAGCAGCGAGTCGACGTGTCCGTGATAACACCCGGCGAACTTGATCACCTTGGACCGCCGGGTGAAGCCACGGGCGAGCCGGATGGCCGACATCGTCGCCTCGGTCCCGCTGCTGACCAGCCGCACCTGCTCCACGGGGTCCACCCGCGCGACGATCTCCTCGCCGAGCTCGACCTCGCCCTCACCGGGCGTCCCGAAGGACGTACCGCGGACGACGGCGCCCTGCACGGCGGCGATCACCTCGGGGTGCGCGTGCCCGAGGATCATGGGCCCCCAGGAGCAGACCAGGTCGACGTACTCCCGCCCGTCGGCGTCGGTCAGATACGGCCCCGTACCGGACACCATGAACCGGGGCGTACCGCCGACGGCCCGGAAGGCACGGACCGGGGAGTTCACACCACCGGGTGTGACGACGGCCGCTCGGTCGAACAGCGCCTGCGAGACGGGCGCATCGTATGCATAGGGCAGTTCGCTCATAACCCGCGACTTCTCCGCCTTCTCGGACGTATCGAAACTCTTGGACTTCCCAGACTTCCCAGACTTCCCGGATGCTTCCGGACCTACCGGACGCTTCCGGCGTGCTGGACTCCGGTTGCCGGTGACACCCCAGAGTAGGCCAGCGGCCCCGGGGGCCGACGGGACTCCCCTCGCGTCCGCCATCTGCGAAACTGGGAGCTGAAGACGCAGCTCGCCTCGACGATGTGTGTCGGGAGGTTGCGAAGATCCTGCGGACAGGTGTTTCAGCGCACGTTTCGGCGGGCGGCCTTGGGGGAGGTCACTGACACGATGATCGGGTTGCGCGGCGGGGGCCACGCCTCCTAGAAAAGCAGTCGGGTGGAGATATGCATCGCGGTGGCGGACTGGGCGAGGGGACTGACGACCTGGGTCCTCGACGTGCCCGGCGGGGAAGGCACCGGCGCGACGCGGAGGAAGCCAACGAAGCACGTCAGAACCCCGGAATGAACCCGAGCATGAACCCGGGCATGGGCCCGGGCGCGAATCCGGGCATGAGCCCGGGCGGGACTCCGGGCATGAGCCCGGGGATGAGCCCAGGGATGAATCCGGGCATGAGCCCAGGAACGAATCCGGGCATGCCCCCGACTATGCAGCCTCCGGCCATGCCTCCCGGAATGCCCCCGGCTATGCCCCCCGGTGCGAACACTGGTATGAACCCTGGTGTGAATCCCGGTTCGAACCCTGGTATGAACGCCGGCGCGAGCCCGGGCGTGAATCAGGGTGTGAACCATGGCGTGAACCAGGGTGGGAACCAGGGTGTACCGAACGACCCCGAGCGGATCGACCGGCGAGTCGACCATGGGGTCGACCGCCTCCGGGCGGAGAGCAGGAATGGTGGTCGGGTGGGGGTGACGTACAAGTACTTCGGCGCGCCGGACGGCGCGACGGCGGCCCGCGTCCCTATCTCGATGCGTCCCGAGGAACTCGGCGGCGACGAGCTCGGCATGAACGGCATGTTCACCAAGATCAAGCCGGAGACGATGGCCGCGATGGTGCTGACCGGCATCGAAGGCGTCCCCCTCCACAAGGTGCCCCCGCTCGAACTCGTCGTCCTGCACCCCGACTACGCGGTGGTCAAGCTCCCCATGACGGTGGTGGACCCCCTCCGCGACATCGGCGAGGAAGCGGTCGGCGCGGCAGCCTTCATCTGGTCGACGGTCCCGGACCGGGGCGGCCCCCGCGACGCGTTCAACGTCTACCAACTGCTCCACGAGTGGCAGGACTTCTCACACCGTCTGCATGAGGCGGGGCATCAGCCTTATTGCCTGGTGTGGCCCTGAGCCGAGTTCTCACCGCGGGGTTTGCGGCTTGCGGTGTCTTCCCGTACCAGAGCCGAGTGGCTTCGACACAGGGGACGCGGGCTCGTCGGCTTTCCTTGGCCAGAGGATCGCCCTCGCCTCGGCCAGGTCGGCGGCGAAGCCGTACGGCTCCCACGTATGGCCGTTCCAGCGCTCGATGACGCGGGGCGCTTCCGGGTGCAGGTGCGACCCTCTGAGCCCATCACCGCCCGGAACGACTGGCACGGCACGCAGTCGGCCGATCATCGCGTCACGGCGTTCCGCCCAGTCCTTAAGCGGCTCGTCGTCCATAGCGGCATTCCTCGCGTCGGTGGTCGGTGCCTCAGGAGGTTAGCGGCCACTGAGGCCCACTCGGATTCCCGAGCCAGACGACTTGGGCGTCACGGGCGACCGTCAACCCGAACGCGGCGGTGCTCGGTGAGCCGTACTCCTCCCAGGTGCCCACCGCCGACTCGACCGCGTCCCAGAGGCGGCGCGGGCCGCCCTGGCGAACCCGCCAGCCGCTCTCCGTGGAAGCGAGCACAGCGAAGGAGTCGGTCACGCTGTCCAGCACGAACGTGCCGACCGTGCCGCCGTCGACCGGCATGGAGAAGAAGCGGGCGTCCGGCACCGCGAGCTGCGCCATGAAGGCCGACCCCGGGCAGGTGAGAATCTCCGGCCCGCCCACTGCGCTCCGCGTCGTTCCGTCGTCAGGCCCCGGGACCGTCCCGAGGCTCTTCGGCGCGTCCTGCTGGCGGGCGATCATGAAGCTCGGGTCGTCCTCGCTGAACCAGCCGCTCGCGCTGTCTCCGGTGACGATGAGCTTGACCAGACCAAGGGAGCGCATCCAGCCGCGCAGGGTGGTGAGGATGACCCCGCCGGGCAGCACCTGCTCCAGCCAGGCGGGTGGGATGTTGCGGAAGCCGCACGTAGCGATCAGCCGGTCGTAGGGGGCACCGTCCAGGTGGCCGACGCTGCCGTCGCCCACCAGCAGGTGGGGGGAGTAACCGGCCGTGGCGAGGGCGTCGCGGGCTCGCCGCGCCACGCCCTCGTCCGTCTCGACAGAGGTCACCCTCTCGCTCCCGAGCCGGTGGCACATGAGCGCCGTCGAGTAGCCGGTGCCCGTGCCGATCTCCAAAACGTTCATGCCCTCGTGCACGTCCAGGTCTTCGAGCATCCGGACGACGAGGCTCGGCAGCGTCGACGACGAGGTGGGGGCCGCGTTGCTGATCGGCTGCGGGTCGGCCCAGTCGATGTCCCCTCCGTCGAACTGGGTCATCCACGTCTCGTCCGAGTAGACGAGGCGGAGCCACTCCTCCTGACCGGCGATCTCCGGGGTCACCGGCTCCCATGCGGTGACGCCGGGGGCGTCGCTCTCCCGGTAGAAGCGCGGGATGAAGGCGTGGCGGGGCACGGCCTCCACAGCTGCGCGCCACTGGCGCGACCGCAGTCGGCCGTTCTTCTCCAACTGGTCTGCGAGCTGCCGCCGGAGGCCCACTGCGGCTGCCTCGATTTCGGGCTCAGCAGGCACCAAGCCCTCCTTCCAGAAGATCGGCGAGTGCGGCGGTCATGCGCAGGCCAGTCGGCTGTTCCATCCAGGCCCACTGCCCGGAAGGGTTGCACTCGATGAAGATCCACTCCCCGGAATCGGTCAGGGCGAAGTCGAACGCCCCGAAGACAAGCCCGAAGTGCTTCAGGTAGGCACGCATGGCCTGCTCCACCACGGGTGGCGTGACCAGGGGCGTGTACGTGTGAGTGCCGTAGTCCGTACGCCAGTCGAGGAGACCGGAGTCGATCCGCACCGCGAAGACCTGCTCTCCGATCACTGTGACCCGGACGTCCGCGACCTTGTCCACACGCTTCTGGAACAGGTGCATGGTGCCGGCCACCGACTCGTCGATCTCGTCGGCGGCCACCTCGGTCACGGAAACCGTCTGGGCCTTGCCGTCGACCAGGTAGAGCGGCACCGAAATGGGTTTGAAGATGGCCGGGCCGTGCGCCCTGATGAACGCCCGTGCGTCGCTGGGCACGTTGGTGATCAGTGTGGGTGGCAGGGCGAAGCCGGCCGCCGCCGCGGCGGCGAGTCCGGCCGGTTTGTACTCGCCGTCACCGATGCGGTTGGGGTGGTTGACGTACAGGCAGCCGGGCAGCGAAGTGAGGATGCCACCCAGCCCGTAGCGGGCCTGGGCGACGGCAAAGCGCTCGTCCTGCCTGTCGAGGTGCGGGAAGGCGAACCCGGAAGGGCGCCGGTAGTACAAGGACCGCACCGAGCCAAGTTCGGCACGGCGGCTCGGGGTCTGCACCCTTCCCCGCCAGTTGTCCGTGTCGCCGATGGCGGCCGAGCACGACAGGGTGGCGGGGAAGTCACCGGAGTCGAACCGCACGACCGGGACGCCCCGGTCGTGCAGCTCGGCGATCACGAAGTCCGCAGTCGGGTCATCAAGGTTCGTGACGACCAGGACCGGACGATCGTCGTTCGTCACCACAGTCACTGGTCGGTGTCGTTCCCCGTGTCGCTGTCCGGGGAGTCGCTGTTGCGGTCGCCCTGGCCCGTGGTTCCGGTCTTGGGGTTCGTACCCGAGGAGGTGCCGTGCCCTGGGGACATCGTGGGCGCCCCGGAAGCGTCGAAGTACCGGGCCGTCTGTGTCGCGGGATCCAGCGCCACCCTCGCGTAGTCGGGGCCTTCGGCAGGCGGGTACGGGGCGATGCGACGCAGGCCCCACGGGGCCGCGGTCAGGTGTCCCTGCGGCAGTGGGCTGCCTGTGGGGAAGCGGTCCATGTAGTTGAACACGGTCTGCCTTTCTGTCGGAAGTTCCTGTTCTTCACGTGATGTGCTCACCCGCCTGGTGTCCGAGAACTCGGACCTGCTTCAGCAGGAGTCTCATGGGTCGCCGCAAGAGAGGGCTCCGAAGCCCGTCGAGGACCCGTCACATCCGGCAGCTTCAGCTCGGCCCAGACGAGCTTGCCCCAGCGATGCAGGTCGTAGCCCCACCGCCAGCTCAGCGTCTCCACCAGGAGCAGGCCACGGCCGTCCTCGGAGTCGTCGTCAGGGCGGCCCGGCTTCGGGGTTTCCCGGCTCTTGTCGGCGACGCCGATCCGGATCACGTCGTCCGTCTCACGCCGCACCACGACCCGAACGACGCGACACCGCGCGTGGTCGACGGCGTTGTTGATCAGCTCCGAGACGATCAGCGTTCCGGCCTCGGCCAGCTCGCCTATGCCCCAGGTGTTCAGAGCGGCGGAGACGAGCAGGCGGGCGCGGCGAGCGGACTCCGGCTCGCACGGCACGGTCTCGGTGTAGCCCGGGGTGCCTGTCGCTGTCGGTCTGGCTGAGGTCATGGTCACGGGGTCATCCCTCCGAGGCTGGACGCCCGCCCCGACGACGGGGTGCGCAAGGGCGGGCTCTCCTCCATGCCGTCGCGGGGCGGGGAAGGGGACCTCGTCCGCTCGACGGCTGATACCGAGTCAACGACCTCTGACCGGCCAGGAACAGGAAAGGTGGCGCCCCGCTCGACTGCCCGGAACCGGAAGACTTTACCCCCCCGTGACCTCGGGTCTGGCTCGGCTCGTAACCGCAGGGCTACGGTCGGTGTCATGGGAGCGAACGCCGTCCTCAAGAGCCGGATGGAGGAACTCGGGCTCACCCAGGAAGAATTGGCAGATCGGATGAACTCTGCGCTGGCAGACATCACTGGCAGGCCCGGTGACGTCTCCGCCCGCACGGTCCGCAATCTGCTGAACGGCACCTCTCGCCGCCCCATCGGCCGCACATGCGCGGCTCTGGAGCGGGTGTTCGGCTGCCCTGTCCAGGACTTAGGGTTCAGCGCACCACGCACCATGCAACACCCGCAGGAGGACCCCGTGCGGCGTCGCGCCTTCCTCGCCTCGGCCACCGGGACCGCGGCCGCCGCGGTGCCCTTGGTGGCCCAGCGCCGCACGGTCGGCATGTCGGACGTGGCCCGGGTCGCGGCCGGGATGAACGCCCTCGTCGAAGCCGACGACCGCCAGGGCGGGCACACGGAACTGGAGAGGGCCGCCGTCCAGGGCCGCGACAGCATGCTGGACCTGCAGCAGCGCAACGCCGGCGAACGGGTCCGCAGGGCCCTGTACTCACTGGCCGCCGAGTTCACCACCATCGCCGCCTGGTCCTGCATCGACGCCCGCAACCTCGACCAGGCCCAGACCTACCTGAACGAATCCGCGACGTACGCCGGCCTCTCTCAGGACGGCCCCACCGAAATGCGCGTCTGGGTCAACCTCTCGATGCTCGCCTACCAGCGACACAACTGGCCCGAGGCCCTCGCCGCCGCACAGGCAGCCCAAGCCTCCTCGGCAGCCCGCCGCGACCCGTTCTTCGACTCGCTGGGCCGAGTCCGCGCAGCCGTTGCGTACGCGGCACTCGGCGACGGGCGCTCCAGCCTGCGATCCCTCGGATCGGCGCAGGACGCCTTCGCCAAGGTGGCGCAGCGCGAGCGTCCGCGCTGGACGGCCTTCTACGGCCAGGCCGAACTCGACCACCTCGGCGCCGTCGTGCAGTTCAACAGCGGCCGCCACGCCCACGCCGAAGCCATGGCACACCGCGCACTGGCGAAGATCCCGACCACCTTCCGGCGCAACAGGGCACTCGCAACCACCCAACTCGCCCTCGCCCAGCTCCACCAGGGAGAAGCCGAACAGGCCACGGTCACCGCCACCGGCGTCTTCACGATCATGGACGGCGACCCTCTGCCCGGCCGCATGCGCACCCTCATCGGCGACTTCCACCGGGGCCTGTTCGTCCTCGCCCCCTCCACCTCCTACGCACGCGACTGGGCAGACCGCATGAGAACCGAATGGAGCCAAGGGTGACCGACCTGCGTCATTTCCAGCATGGAAGCCTTCCTGAGGACTTCCGTCAGATACTCATCGACGTACACGCCGACGCCTACGCCGACCAGATGGACGACCCGTTCCACCAGCGCTTCGCCTGGTTCGTAGACCACTGGTCAGCCATGGACGGGTTCTCCTGCGTGGTGGCGTACAACGCCGACGAGCCGGTCGGCTTCGCTTACGGCGCCCCGCTCGCCCCCGGCCGCGAATGGTGGCGCTCCACCGACTACGAGCCGAACAACGGCTACTCCTCGACCTACGCCGTGTCCGAGGTCATGGTGCGTCCACAGTGGCGCAAGCGGGGCATCTCCGAACGCCTCCACGAAGCTCTGCTGAAGGAACGCACGGAAGACCTCGCCGTGCTCCTGGTCGACGTGACCCACCCCAAGGTCCAGGCCCTCTACGAGTCCTGGGGATACACCAAGGCCGGCGAGCAACAGCCCTTCGCCGACTCACCGGTGTACGCGGTCATGGTCAAGGCCCTTCAAGACTGACGGCGAACCGAGCTTCGTGGATCAGCGTGACCGCTGTCGGAGCTCCCCCAGGTAGGCGGCGACGGCGTCCCGGTTGCGGGTGAGGATGTCGATGCGCTCGGTCAGCCGGTCGCGTTCGGCTTCCAGTGCCGTCACCGTTTCGGGGAGGACGCCGTCGAAGACGATCGGGTCGCCGGGGGGGGGATTCCATGCAGGGCTACCACGTCCTGAACTACGGCCACCTCGTCGGCGAGTTGGTGCACCGCCTGACCGGTCTGTCGCTGCGCGACTTCGTGCGCCGGCACATCGTCGAGCCGCTCGGTGCCGATTTCCGGATCGGGCCGGACGAGGCAGACCTCGGGCGGGTCGCCGACATCGTTCCTCCGGCACTCGACTTCGACCCGTCGGTGCTCGACCACGACACCGTCGCGTACAAGACCTTCACGGGCCCTTCCTTCCGTGCGTCGGCGGCCAACTCCCCGGCCTGGCGCGCCGCGGACCTGGGCGCGGCCAACGGGCACGGCAACGCCCTGTCCGTGGCCGACATCCTCGCGCCGGTGTCCCGCGAAGGCGCCACCGCCCACGGAAGGCTCCTGCGACCCGACACCGTCAAGCTCATCTTCGACGAGCAGTCCCGCGGTGCGGATCTCGTCAGCGGCCTGCACCTCAGGTGGGGCATCGGATACGCGCTGCCCGACCGGCGCACCCTGCCCTGGATCCCCGACGGCCGTGTCGCCTTCTGGGGCGGCTGGGGAGGCTCCATGGCCATCATGGACCTCGGCCGGCGCATGACGATCAGCTATGTCATGAACAACATGGGGCCCGACATCCTGGGCTCCCCACGAGCCGCCGCCCACGTCACCGCCGTCTACAGCGCCCTCGGAATCGACGCTTCGCCCTGAGCATCGCCACCCGGTACGACAAAACCCCCGACAGCGAGTTGGGTCGCGGCCGTCTTGGCGTCCAGCTGCCAGCCCTTGGCGTAGGCCGCGGCAAAGGGTTTCTCGCCCAGCGCGGCACGCCCTCGGCGGGTGAGGGCGCGGACCTGGCGGTCGGTGCGGTCGTGGGCGCCGCGCAGCCGGGAGGCGGCTCCGAGCAGGACGGCGGCCTGGTGATGGCGCCCGTGCGCCTCTGCCAGCGCGGCCGCGTTGACCGCCACCAGCGACAGGACCGGCAGATCCCGGGTCTCCAGTCCCGCCGCGTACGCCTTCGCCAGTTCCTTCTGCGCGCCGGCCAGGTCGCCCGTCTCCAGGCAGAGCGAGGCCCGTGCGCTGCCGACCAGCGTCCGCGCGTGGTCACCGGGGAACGAGGTGTCGCCGTGCAGACCCCGTTCGGCCTCGTCGAGCAGTTCCCGTGCCCGCTCCAGGTCGCCGAGCCCGGTCCGGAAGACGGCCTCCCACGCGTCGACGAGGAACACCATCTCCGGCGAGTTCGCGCGCAGCGCCCGCTCCCGGGCCGAGTCGATCAGCGCGATCACCAGGTCGGTGTCGCCGCGCCGCAGGTGCAGGTCGATCCAGCGCAGGTCGCTGAACACCTCGTCGCTGAGACTGAGCGAGCCGAACCCGCCCGCCAGCGAACGGGCCTCGCGCAGGTCGGCCAGCGCGCCGTCGAGGTCGTCGTCGTACTGCCGCAGCCGGGCGCGCATCGGCAGCGCGTCGGCCTGGCCCCAGCGGTCGCCGACCTGCCGGAAGCAGGCCAGGGCCGCCTCCACGTCGGTGCGCACCTCGTGGAGTTCGCCCGCGTTCTCGGCGTATTGGGCCCGGAACATGCGGGCCAGCCCGGACAGCCACACGTCGTCGCCGTCGGCCAGATGCCCGATGATCGCGGGCGTGGTCTTCTCCCCCTGCGACCTCTCCCCCTGCGACCTCTCCCCCTGCGTCCTCTCCCCCTGCGTCCTCTCCCCTTGCGTCCTCTCTCCCTGCCGGAACGCGAGCGGGAGGGCGGTGAGCGCGGCGTACCGGCCGGGGAGTTCCGGGTACGCGAGCAGCCGGTCGGCCAGCTCGCGTATCTCGGCCTGGTCGTGCGCGGCCTCTTCGGCGGTCGTCCCCGGCCGGGTGTGACCGCGGTTGAGCAGGTGGATCGCGCGGGCGCAGTCGCGGTCGGGCGTCGGCTCACCGCTGGCCACCGGCACCGGCACCGGCACCGCCAGTGCTTCGCCCAGCCAGTAGGCCGCCTCGGAGTACCGGCCGAACATCTGCCAGTACCAGGTCAGGTTCAGGGCGAGGGTGGTCGCGCCGGGGGCGTCGTGGGTGGCGCACAGGTGGCGCAGGGCGGCGAGCGTGTTGTCGTACTCGGCACTGATGGCTCGGATGGCCGCCAGCTGGCCGGGGCCGCGCAGCTGCGGGTCGTGGCGGGCCATCAGCTCGGTGAAGTGGGCGGCGGCCAGGTCGCGGACGGTGCCGAGGTCGTCCGTCCCGGCCAGGCGGTCGGTGCCGTACTCGCGCAGCGTCTCCAGCATGCGGTAGCGGCCCGGATCGGGCGCGAGCTGCAGCAGTGACCGGTCGACCAGGCAGGCGAGCAGTTCGGGGATCTCGGCGGGCGGCACCGCGGTTCCGGCGCAGACCGCGGTGGCCGAGGCCGGTGTGACGCCGCCGGGCAGGACCGAGACGCGTTCGGCGACCGTACGCTCGTGCTCGCTCAGCAGGTCCCAGCTCCAGGCGATGACCGCGCGCAGCGTGCGGTGCCGGGGCAGCGCGGTGCGGCTGCCGGTGGTGAGCAGCCGGAACCGGTCGGAGAGCCCGTCGGCGAGTTCGGGCAGCGACAGCGTCCGCAGCCGGGCCGCGGCCAGTTCGAGGGCCAGCGGCATCCCGTCCAGGCCGCGGACGACCCGCCGGACCTCGGGCAGCGTCGTCCCGTCGACCTCGAAGCCGGGGCGCACGGCCGCGGCCCGCTCGGCGAACAGGCGTACCGACGCCGCCCGCCGGGCCTGCTCGACGCCGTCGTCCGGGCCGGGCAGCGCGAGCGGGCCGAGCGGCACGAGCGCCTCGCCGTCGACCGCGAGGGGTTCGCGGCTGGTGGCGAGCACGCGCAGCCCGGGGCAGCGGGGCAGCAGTGCCGCGACCAGGTGGGCCACGGCGTCGATCAGGTGCTCGCAGTTGTCGACGAGCAGCAGGCTCTCCCGGCCGCCGAGCCGGTCGACGAGTACGTCCAGTTCGTCGCCCTCGACCCGCGTCCGGGCCTCGAACAGCGCGCCGCCTCGCAGCCCGATCCCGGCGAGCAGGGCCGCGCCTGCCTTGGACGGCTCGGTGACCGAGGCGAGGTCGATCATCCAGGCGCCGTCGCGGTACTCGTGGCGGTGGCGACGGCGGGCGGCCTCGACGGCGAGCCGGGTCTTTCCGGCGCCGCCGGGACCGGTCACGGTGACCAGGCGCCCGGCGGTGAGCAGCGTGTCGATCCGGACGAGGTCGTCGTCGCGCCCGATGAAGCTGGTCAGCGGTGCGGGCAGGTTGCCCGGCCTGGTCCGCGCGGCGTCGGCGGCCGGCGCGGGGCGCTCGGCGCGCAGCAGGCTCAGGTGGCGTTCGCGCAGGGCGGCGCCCGGGTCGGTGCCGAGGTCGTCGGCCAGGGTTGCGCGGACCCGCTCGTACAGGGCGAGGGCCTCGGCCTGACGACCCTGGGCGGCGAGCGCGTCCATGAGCAGCGCGGCCGCCCGCTCGTGGACCGGCTGCTCGGCGAGCAGGGCGGTCAGGCGGACGGCGGCCGAGTCGGCACGGCCCAGGGACAGTTCGGCGTCGGCGAGGTCGGCGACGGCCTCGACCGCGGTGTGGGCCAGCCGGGTCGCGGCGGCGGGCGCCACGGCGGCTACGACCGTGGGCTCGGTGCCGGGACAAGCGGCGGGATATGCGGCGGGAGGGGCGGCGGGAGGAGCACCAGGATGGGCGGCGGGATGGGCGCCGGACTCGGTGCCGGGCTCGGTGCCGGACTGGGCGCCGGACTCGGTGCCGGGCTCGGTGCCGGACTGGGCGCCGGACTCGGTGCCGGGCTCGGTGCCGGACTGGGCGCCGGGCTCGGTGCCGGACTGGGCGCCGGGCTCGGTGCCGGACTGGGCGCCGGGCTCGGTGCCGGACTGGGCGCCGGGCTCGGTGCCGGGCTCGGTGCCGGGATGGGCGTCCCACAGGGCCACGGCCTCGCCGAGCACGGCCGCCGCCGCGTTCGGGTCGCCGGCGCGCAGGTGGTCACGGCCGGTGGCGGCGAGCTGCTCGAACCGCAGCGCGTCCACGTCGGCCGCGGCCACGTCCAGCCGGTAGCCGCCCGCGACCTTCGCGACGTCACCGGCCGAACCGAGGGTCCGGCGCAGCCGCGAGACGAGGGCCTGCAGGGCGTGGGCGGGGCCGGCCGGCGGATCCTCGGCCCAGATCGCGTCGATGAGGACGCCCTGCGCGACGGCGCGCCCGCCGGCGAGCGCCAGCCGTACGACCAGACCCTGCAACCGCGCACCCGGAACGGGCAGGGCGGTGTCACCGCGAAACACCTGAAAGGCGCCGAGCAGCGTGATGCGAAGCCGCGCGTCCCCGTCCATCCCCCGATCTTCGCGCGCGCACCCTCGAGTCCCCAAATCAGGGCGGCGCCCTGGGTTTTGGTCAGGGCAGTGCCCTGGTTCTCCCCTCTGCTCACGGGAGTGTGAGCGCCGTGTGCGCCGCTGTCAGCGCCGCGTGTGCCCGGTGTGAGCGGCCCGCGTCAGTCTCCGAGTGCCCGACATTCCAGAGGTGGCCGGCCGGAACTCACCGGGCGGCCCGATCCCGTGGGAGCCACCACCATGAACAGCCCTGTCACGATCATCGGCGCCGGACTCGGCGGACTGACCCTCGCCCGCGTCCTGCACATCCACGGCATCCCGGCCACGGTCTACGAGGCGGAGGCATCGCCGGAGGCGCGCACGCAGGGCGGGATGCTCGACATCCACGACTACAACGGGCAGCTCGCCCTCGGTGCGGCGGGCCTGATGGACGAGTTCCGCGGCATCGTCCTGGAGGGCCGCCAGGCGATACGGGTCCTCGACCCGGACGGGACCGTCCTGCTCGACCAGCCCGACGACGGCACGGGCGGACGCCCCGAGGTGCAGCGCAGCGAGCTGCGACGGATCCTGCTCGACTCACTGCCCGCCGACACCGTCCGGTGGGGACACAAGGCCGGCGGCGTGCGCGCCCTCGGCGAGGGCCGCCACGAGGTGACGTTCGCCGACGGCAGCATCGTCGTCACGAGCCTGCTGGTGGGCGCGGACGGCGCGTGGTCACGGGTCCGGCCGCTGCTCTCCGACGCCACCCCCGAGTACACCGGCAGTTCGTTCGTCGAGACCTACCTGTTCGACGGCGACAACCGGCACCCCGCCGCCGCGAAGGCGGTCGGTGACGGGTCGCTGCTCGTGCTCGAGCCGGACGGGAAGATGATCTCCGCCCACCGGGAGAGCGGCGGGACCCTGCACACCTACGTGACGCTGCCCAGGGCGCTGGACTGGTTCGCCGGTATCGACTTCACCGATGCCGCCGCGGCCACCGCGCGGGTCGCGGCGGAGTTCGACGGCTGGGCCCCCGAGCTCACCGCCCTCATCACCGACAGCGACACGGCGCCGGTCCTGCGCCCTCACAACAAGCTGCCGGGCGGGCACCGCTGGGACAGGGTGCCGGGGGCGACCCTGCTCGGCGACGCCGCCCACCTGGCAGCCCAGGACGGCGAAGGCGCCAACCTGGCCATGCTGGACGGCGCCGAACTCGGCGAGGCCGTCGCCGCGCACCCCAACGACCTGGAGGCCGCGCTCACCGCGTACGAGCAGGCCATGTTCGTCCGCAGCGCCGCAGCCGCCGCCGAATCCGAAGCCGCCGGCAACGGCACACCCACATCCCAGGACCTGATCAGCTTCTTCGCACGGGGCGAGCAGCCCTGACGGCCTGCTCACTGCAGGGGGCAGCCCCGCGGAGCAGCGCCGAGGGCGAGCCGACAGTTCCCGGAATCCATTGAGCCGCCCGCCGTGATCGGGGAGGATGCTGTTGCTCGGCGTGGTTCCGGGAGGCCGTGCCGTCGGGGAGAGTGACAGCGAAGATGGGGACGTTCGCAGACCTGGAACCAAGCGACCCACGTCTCGTCGGGCGCTACCGGATCGTGGCCCGACTCGGCGCCGGCGGTATGGGCCAGGTGTACTTGGGGCGCTCGCCGGGGGGCCGGCCGGTAGCCGTCAAGGTGGTGCGCCCGGAACTCGCCGGCGACCGGGAGTTCCGGCGGCGCTTCGCACGGGAGACGGCCGCCGCGCGACGCGTCAACGGGGCGTTCACCGCGGGGGTCGTCGACGCGGACCCGGAGGGCTCGCCACCCTGGCTGGCCACGATCTTCGTTCCCGGCCTGTCGCTGGGTGAGGCCCTGTCCGAGCACGGGCCCTGGCCGGAGCAGCCGACGCTGGCCCTGGGGGCCGGACTGGCGGAGGCGCTGGAAGCGATCCACGGGGCGGGCGTGATCCACCGGGATCTCAAGCCCTCCAACGTGCTGCTCGCGGTCGACGGCCCGAGGGTGATCGACTTCGGGATCTCGCGCGCGGCCGAAGCGAGCATGGATACCCGGCTCACCCACGTGGGCACGGTCGTCGGCACCCCCGGCTTCATGTCCCCCGAGCAGCTCACCGGCGATCCGGTGGGACCGCCGAGCGATGTGTTCTCCGTCGGCGCGGTCCTCGTCTACGTCAGCACCGGCATCGGACCCTTCGGCACCGGCGCCGCGAACGCGCTGAACTTCCGCACGGTGTACGAGGAGCCCGAGCTGACCCGGGTACCGCCCGTACTCCGTGACATCGTGGCCGACTGCCTCGCGAAGGACCCCGGCCGCCGCCCCGATGTGGCCGCGCTCCTGGAACGGCTGGTCGGGGCGGGCGGTGCCGACGGCGGCACGGCGGGCCTGCTGACCGAGCCGGAGTGGATGCCGGCGACCGTCGCCGAGGAGGTACGCGAGCAGACGTCCGCGGCCCTGCCCCGAACTCCACCGCCGGTGCCGGTGCCCACACCGTCACCGGAACCCGAGCCCCTTCCCCGGCCGGCCGATCCGCGGGAGCCCGCGCCCCTACCGGAGCCGGCGGATGCGAAGCCCGCCGCGGCACTCCAACAGGCACCGGTGCCGGCACCACAAGAACCCCCGGCCCCCACCGCCCCGCCGACAGCAACCGACAAGCCGGAGCAGACAGCCCCACCGCTCCCGCCCCCCACATCGCCACCGCCAGTCACTCCGGCCGTCCACCAAGCCCCGACCACCCACCCCTGGGGACCCCCGCCTCCCAGCCAGCCCCAGCCCCAGCCCCAGCCCCAAGCAGGGTGGCCGCCCCCGCAGCCCCACGCAGGCTGGCCCCCTCCGGTCATCGTCGGACCGCCCGGATCGCACACCGGTGCGGCCGGGACAACCGGAACGGCATCCCCCTCGCGCCGGAGCCTGCTCCTGGGGCTCTCGGCAGCCGCGGTCGGGCTCGGCGGGGCGGCCTTCGTCGGCTGGAAGTTGAACGGGCAAGGCGAACAGGGCGGCAGTGCGGATCCCTCCGACTCGCCGACCCCGACCGACTCCTCCGCCTCCACCTCGGACGACCCCTCTCCCCGAGACCGGGGGTCGGGCGGCGCGAAGCTCTGGGTGTTCGACACGGGGGACCTCGTACGTTCGTCGCCGACGGTGGTGAACGGCGTGGTGTACGTCGGCAGCGACTGCGGCTGCCTCTACGCCCTGGACGGGGCGTCGGGCGACGACGTGTGGTCGTACCACATCGGCTCCGACGTGCGGTCCTCACCGACCGTGGCGAACGGCGTCGTCTACGTCGGCAGCGACGACGGCCACCTGCACGCGGTCAACGCGGCGACGGGCAAGAAGGCATGGTCCTACGACACCGGCGGCTACGTGCGCTCCTCGCCTACGGTGGCGAACGGCATCGTCTACGTCGGCAGCGACGACGGCTCCCTCTACGCGCTCGACGCGGCGACCGGCAGGAAGGAGTGGTCCTACGACACCGGCGACCTCGTGGAGTCCTCGCCGACCGTGGTGGACGGCGTGGTGTACGTCGGCAGCGACTGCGGCTGCCTCTACGCCTTCGACGCGGTGACCGGCAGCGAGAAGTGGTCGTACCACATCGGCGGCGAGTCGGCGCCCGGCTCCCCCGCCGTGGCCGGCGGCGTCGTCTACATGGGCGCCGAAAGCAGCCATCTGTACGCCGTGGACGCCGGCAGCGGGGACCGGAACTGGCAGTTCGCCACCGACGGCGTGGTGGCGACGAGACCGCTGGTCCTGGACGGCGTCGTCTGCGTCGGCGTCGACGACGCCGTGCACGCCGTGGAGACGGACAGCGGGACGGAGAAGTGGTCGTACACCCTCGGCGACCGCGTCGACTCCTCGCCCGTCACCGCCGACGGCGTGCTCTACATCGGAAGTCACGACTCCTCCCTCTACGCACTGGACATCGGCACCGGCGACAGGCTCTGGTCGTACGCCACCGAGGGTCCGGTGAGATCCACCCCGGCCGTGGCGGACGGCGTCGTCTACGTCGGCAGCGACGACGGCAAGGTCTACGCCCTGAGAGCGTGACGTCATCGCCGCGAGGGGGGGGGTGAACTGCGCCTGGCCACACGGATGTTTGCGATGATCTGACCATCACACATGTCCAGGACGGAGCCAGGCAGCATGAAATCTCCCCGCGGTGGCGACAGCGAGGCCCAGTCGTTCGAGATCGACACGAGCAAGCCCCACCCGGCCCGGATGTACGACTACTTCCTCGGCGGGAAGGACAACTACGAGGTCGACCAGGAGGCCGCCGAGAAGTTCATCCAGGCCGCCCCCGAGGTACGGGTCGGGGTCCGGGCCAACCGGGGTTTCATGCACCGCGCCGTCCGGCACGTCGTCGCCGAGGGCGGCATCCGGCAGATCCTGGACATCGGCACGGGCCTGCCCACCGAGCCCAACGTGCACCAGATCGCGCGCGCCATCGCCCCCGAGACCCGTATCGCCTACGTCGACAACGACCCGATCGTCAGCGCCCACTCCCTCGCCCTGATCGACGACGAGGCCGACACCTCCGTCGTGCTGGCCGATCTGCGGGACCCCCGGGGCGTCCTCGACCACCCCGAGGTACGCAAGATCATCGACTTCGACCAGCCGGTGGCGCTGATGCTGGTGGCGATCCTGCACTTCGTCACCGAGGCGGAGGACCCGAACGCCGTCGTCGCCGCCCTCCGCGACGCGCTGCCCACCGGCTCCTACCTGATCCTCTCCCACGCCACCGGGGACGTCCACGAGGACGGCCGCAAGGACGCGGCGGCCGTCTACAAGACCGCCACCGCCTCCATGAACCCCCGCACCCGCGCCCAGGTCCTGGACTTCTTCGGCGACTTCACCCTCGTCGACCCGGGTCTGGTCCTGGTCCCCGACTGGCGCCCCGACGAGCCCGTCCGGCCCGGCACCCCGCCGATCGGCATCTACGGCGGGGTGGCCCGCAAGGACGCCTGACGAGAACCGAACGGGAGGGTGCGACCTGCGCGCACCCTCCCCCGCCTTCCCGGTCAGGCCGCCATCAGGTCCAGCAGGGTCGCCCGCGCCCGCGCCACCCGGGACCTGACCGTCCCCACGGGACAGTCGCTGACCTGCGCCACCTCCGCGTACGGCAGCCCGACCAGCTGCGTGAGGATGAACGCCTCCCGCCGCTCGTCCGGCAGCGCGGCCAGCAGATCCAGCAGGACGACGCCGTCGTCGAAGCCCGGCAGACCGCGCGGCTGGGCCCACTCGACGGCCAGCTGCCAGTCCGGGGTGTCACAGGGGCGGGGCCGGACGGAGGCGTACCGGTAGCTGTCGATCACCGCGCGGCGGGCGATGGCCAGCAGCCAGGTGCGGGCGGAGGAACGCCCTTCGAAGCGGTGCAGACTGCCGAGCGCCCGCAGGAACGTGTCCTGCGCGAGGTCGTCCACAGCCTGGGGATCGGCGCACAGATGGGCGACATAGCGCCGGACGTCCCGCTGCAGCGCGCGCACGAACCGCTCCACCGCGACGGCGTCACCGGCACGCGCGGCCAGCGCCCACGCCGTGATCGACTCGTCGGGGCAGGCGACGGCATCCGAGACATGGACGTCAGAAGCGACGGCATCAGAAACAGCCGAATCAGAAGCAGCAGCATCGGAAACAGCGGCATCGGAAACATGGGTGATCACCCTGGGGTCCGCCTTCAGGGAAAGTGGGGAAAAACGGGGGAACGGCCCTACGGCGCCTGCGCGCACGTACGGCCGAAGCCCGGGGCGCACACGGGCGGCCCCGGGTCACCGGCTGCCGTCAGAAGGCAGCGCACCCCACGGGCGGACCCCGGGACGTGATCGCGTGGACGAGAAGAAGCCGCGGCGCCCGTTGCGACCGACGGCGCCGGATCCGGACACGCGGGCGGTCCGGCGGCTGGGGCAGGGCCAGCAGCATCCGCAGCGGCGCCGCCAGCCGGCCGGCCACGGCCCGCAGAATCCGGAACGCGGCCCGCTCGCCGTAGGCCAGCCACAGCCCGGACAGCAGCGCGGCGAGCAGGTGGGCGGCGAGCATGCCGAGGGAGGAGGAGAAGAGACCGGCGGTGCTCATGTCACCCATGCCGGCCATGTGGTCCATGCCGGCCATGTGACCGTCCATGTGACCGCCGTCCATGGAACTCATGGAACCCGCGGCGGACATACCCGTCATACCCGGCATGCCGGTCATCGCCGGTGCGGAGGACGACGCCGACTGTGCGAGTTCGAACGCCGCGTGCAGCCCCGTCTGCGCCCCGACCACCACCGTGACGACGGCCGTCAGCCCCCGTTCACGCCCCGCCAGGCACCACCCCGCCGCGCCGGTCACCGCGGCCCCCGCCGCCAGCGTCCACGCGGGCACGGGAACGCCGGACATCAGGACGTGGCCCAGGGCGGCGAGCAGCACACAGACGGCCGCGAACAACGCGGCCCTCAGCGTGCGAGAACACCACCCGGCAGTCATGGCGCCTCATCCTCGCATCCGTACGGGGACTCTCAGGCAGGAGTACGGACACCGCCCGTCTCCCGCTCACACGGACCAAGAGGGACATCAGCCGTGAGGCGTTCCTGTGTCAGAGGTTTCTCACCGCACCCCCGCCGTCCGCAGCGCCGTCAGCGCCAGTGCCCGCGCCACGTCCCCCACCTCCCGTAGGGACACGTGCTCCCCCGCGCTGTGCGCGACCGCGATGTCCCCCGGCCCGAACTGCAGCGTCGGTATCCCGGCCCCGGTGTAGTGCCGCAGATCGCTGCCGTACGTCGCCCCGCGCTCCCGTGGCCGGGCCGCACCCGTCGCGTCGGCGTACGCGTCCGCCACCGTGTCCCGCAGCGGATGCCCCGCCGCCAGCCGCCCGCTCGCGAACTGCCCGCCCGGCCAGCTCACCGCCACCGGATGCTCCCGCAGCCAGGCGTCGCCCGCGCACACCTCCGCCACGCACCGCTCCAGCGCCTCCCGCGCCCGCGCCGGATCCTCCCCCAGCCGCACCCCGAGCCGTCCCTCCGCGACCAGCAGATCGGGCACGCTGCTCGCCCAGTCGCCGGAGCGCAGCGTCCCGACGGACAGCGCGTACGGGATCGGGTACTCGGCGAGCAGCGGATCGGGGTCCCGGTTGCGCTCGGCCTCCAGCCGGGCCAGGGCAGCGTGCAGCGGCAGATAGGCGTCGATCGCGCTCACGCCGGCCTCCCGGGAACTGGCGTGCGCGGCCTTCCCCGGCACGGTGAGCCGGAAGGTCAGCGCCCCCGCGTTCGCGGTGATCACCGTCCCCGCGGTCGGCTCGGCGATCACGCACGCGTCACCGCCGTGGCCGCGCCGGAGCGTCCCGAACGCGCCGATCCCGCCGTCCTCCTCCCCGACGACGCAGTGCATCGCGACCCGCCCGCGCAGCCGCACCCCCGCGGCCCGGATCGCCGCCAGCGCGGCCAGCTGCGCCGCCAGCCCCGCCTTCATGTCGCAGGCCCCGCGCCCGTGTACGAGGTCCCCGGTCACCCGGGGCCGGAACGGGTCCCCCTCCCAGGCCGCGGGATCACCGGGCGGTACGACGTCCACGTGCCCCTGGAGGATCAGCGCCGGCCCGTCGTCACCGCCGCCCTCCGTGACCCCGACCAGCCCCCACGCCTCTTCCCTCGGCACTTCCATGCCGGGGAAGGCGGGGTCGTCGAGCAGCGCCGGCAGATCCATGGACCACAGGTCGACGTCCATCCCGAGCCGCTCCAGCCGTCCGGCCAGGTGGTGCTGGAGTTCGGACTCGGCGGCGCTGCCGGTGACGCTGGGTATCGCGATCAGCTCCAGCAGCGTCCGTACGGCACTCTCCTCGTCGACGGCCGCAAGCACGGCGGCCTCCTGCTCGGTCAACATGCGCATCCCCTCGGTCCCACCCGGCCAGTCGTACGCATACTTGCTCACCACACCCCATGGACACACCGCCAGCCCCGTCGCACATCACCGGCGCCAACGGACACACCGCCAGCCCCTCGCGCCTCACCAGGGCCCAACGGGGACACCCGGCAGCCCCCTCGCACCTCACCAGGGCCCAGCGGGCACACCCGGCAGCCCCCTCCGGCCCCACCGGCAGCCGGGACAGGCCCCACAGGGCCCCTCACGCGCCGACGCCCCGGGACAGGCCGCAACCCCTCCCACTCACCCAAGCCCGGAAACGCGCCCGCAGCCCCGCCCACTCACCCCGCCCCAGAAACACACCCGAGGCCCCGCCCACTCGCCCGAACCCCGGGGACGCCCCCTCGCTCACGCCGGCGCCCGCCGCCCCCGCCCCCGCCGGCCCCTCACGGTCCGCCCACCGTGAACCCGATCACCGAGCCGCCCCCCGCCCGCCGCGAGGCGAACGGCGCGCCCCCGTGGGAGAGGGCCACCTCCCGCACGATCGACAGGCCCAGGCCCGAGCCCGGCAGGGAGCGCGCGTCGGCGGCGCGGTAGAAGCGGTCGAAGACACGGGTGAGGTCGGCCTGGGAGATACCGGGCCCCCGGTCCAGCACCTCGACCCGTACCCGCCCCGGCCGGGCCGGCCCGCTGACGGCGATCTCGATCGGCGCCCTGCCGTCCCGGTCGAACTTGGTCGCGTTCTCCACGAGGTTCGACACCGCCCGCTGAAGCATCCCCGGCCGCCCGTCGGTGGTGGTGTCACCGCTCGCCCGCACCAGGATCTCCCGCCCGGTGCGCCGCCGGGCGAGCCCCGCGACCTCCTCGGCGATGTCGGCGAGGTCCACCCGCTGCGGCGGCTCGCTGTCGGACTGCCCGGCCGCGAGGTCGACGAGCTCGTTCACCAGATCGGTCAGCTCACGCGCCTCCTGCGTCAGATCCGCCACCAGTTCCTCCCGGGTGGCCGGGGGCAGCTCGTCGATCCGCCGCAGCAGCGAGATGTTCGTACGAAGCGAGGTCAGCGGCGTACGCAGCTCGTGCCCCGCGTCCTGCACCAGCCGCCGCTGGTCCTCCTCGGACTGGGCGAGCCGGCCCAGCATCCGGTCGAAGGCCCGCCCAAGCCGCCCCACCTCGTCGTGGCCGGTGACCGGCACCTGCACACCGAGCCGGCGCGTCCGCGCGACGTCCTCGGCCGCGGTGGTGAGGATGACCAGCCGGTGCGTGATACGCCGGGCCAGCCACCAGCCGAACAGCCCGGCCGCGGTCACCACCGCCGCCATCAGGATGAGCGTGCGCCGCTGGAGCGCCCGCAGCAGGTCCTCGGTGTCGCTGAACTCCTGCGCCACCTGCACCGCGCCCCGCCCGCCGCCGAGCGCGACGGTCGCGACGCGGTAGACGTCGCTGCCGACGTTCACGTCCTTGTGCTCGACCATCTCCCCGGCCGCCGGGGCCGCGGCGACCTCCCGGTCCGCGGCCACCACCGGCAGCCCGGGGCTCCCGCTGTCGACCAGCGACCCGTCCGGCCCCAGCACCTGGACGTCGGTCCGGGCCGGCCGGACGATGTCGTGCCCCGGCGCGGACGAGGAGAAGTCCCCCGGCGCCATCACATGCCCGCGCACCTCGTCCCGCAGATCCTGGACGACCTCGTCGAACACCGACTCCTGGTCGACCCTGACCAGCCGGGCGGCGGCGGAGTACGACGACACACCGATCAGGACCGTCACGACGGCGGTCACCGCGGCGAACGACACCGCGAAGGTGGTGCGCAGCGACACCAGCTTCGGCCGCGGCCGGACCAGCAGCCGCCGCAGCCGGCCCGGCCGCGCCACTCAGTCCTCCCGCAGGACGTAACCCACCCCGCGCACCGTGTGGATCAGCTGCCCGGCCCCGGGATGGTCGAGCTTGCGGCGCAGATAGCCGACGTAGACGGCGAGGTTCTTGGAGCCGGGGCCGAAGTCGTAGCCCCAGATGCGGTCGTAGATGGTGGAGTGGTCGAGGACGATCCCCGCGTTGCGCACGAGCAGTTCGAGGAGCTCGAACTCGGTGCGGGTCAGCTCCAGCTCCCGCCCGCCGCGCCAGGCCCGCCGCGCCTGCGGGTCCATGCGCAGCCCGGCGGCCTCCAGATAGCGCTCGCCGGTCTGCCTGGGCGCGATGGCGACAGGAGTCTCGGTGGCGGGGACGGCGCCGTCCGGCCTGGTCCGGCGCAGCAGCGCCCGCAGCCGTGCGAAGACCTCCTCGACGTCGAACGGCTTGACGACGTAGTCGTCGGCGCCCGCGTCCAGACCGGCGATCCGGTCGGCCGTCTCCACCAGCGCGGTCAGCATCAGGATGGGCGTACGGTCGCCCTCGGCGCGCAGCACCCGGCAGACCTGGAGGCCGTCGATGCCGGGCATCATCACGTCGAGGACGAGCACGTCCGGGGGCGACTTGTGGGCGTGCGCCAGCGCCTCGACCCCGTCGGCCACCGCTGTGACCTGGTAGCCCTCCAGAGCCAGGGCGCGTTCCAGCGCGTTGCGGATGGCGCGGTCGTCTTCGGCTAGCAGCACGGTCTGAGGCACGCGTTCAGTTTGCCAAGCTTTCAGCGTCGGACGACCTGATGATCTTCCTTACGTCGCCCTTCTTACTGCCCTCTCACTCTCCTGGACGGAACCGGTCGCGCTGCGTCACCCCGCGGGCCGCAACGCGGCGAGCTGCTGCTCGAACGGTACGACGTCGAAGGCGCCGCCGACCTCCCCTGCGGGCTTCCCGGACACCGTCGACCCGCCCGTCAGCCCGCCCGTCAGCCCGCCCATCAAACCGGCCAGCTCCCCCGCCGCCCGTTCGATCCGCTCCGGCAGCCCCTCCGCGCCCCAGTCCTCCGAGGCGGCGTAGACGGCGGTCGGCACGACGACGGCCCGCAGATAGGCGAACAGCGGACGCATGGCGTGCTCCAGGACCAGCGAGTGCCGGGCGGAGCCGCCGGTCGCGGCGATCAGTACCGGCTTGCCCGCCAGCGCCTCCTGGTCCAGCACATCGAAGAACGACTTGAACAGCCCGCTGTACGACGCCGAGAACACCGGCGTGACGACGATCAGACCGTCGGCGGCCTTCACCGCGTCCAGCGCCTCCGCCAGCTTCCGCCCCGGGAACCCGCTGGTGAAGTGGTGCGCGATCTCGACGGCGAGGTCGCGCAGCTCCACGACCTCGACGTCCACCGGGGCCTGCCGCCCGACCGCCCCGGCCAGCCGGTCGGCCAGCAGCCGGGTCGACGACGGAACGCTCAGCCCCGCCGAGACGACGACGAGCCTCATGCCACGACCTCCTTCTTCTGCGCGTCGGCCAGCAGGGACGCGTGGGTCGGCGCCTCCGGCACGTCCGCCGGCCGCCCCACCGCGAACTCCTTGCGCAGCACCGGCACGACCTCCTCGCCCAGCATGTCGAGCTGCTCGAGGACGGTCTTCAGCGGCAGCCCCGCGTGGTCCACGAGGAACAGCTGGCGCTGGTAGTCACCGGCGTACTCGCGGAAGGCCAGCGTCTTCTCGATGACCTGCTCGGGTGTGCCGACGGTCAGCGGGGTCTGGTCGGTGAAGTCCTCCAGGGACGGCCCGTGCCCGTAGACCGGCGCGTTGTCGAAGTACGGCCGGAACTCCCGCACCGCGTCCTGCGAATTCCTCCGCATGAACACCTGACCGCCGAGGCCCACGATCGCCTGCTCGGGCGTCCCGTGCCCGTAGTGGGCGTACCGGTTCCGGTACAGCTCGACCATCTGCTTGGTGTGGTCGGCCGGCCAGAAGATGTTGTTGTGGAAGAAGCCGTCGCCGTAGTACGCGGCCTGCTCGGCGATCTCCGGCGACCGGATGGACCCGTGCCAGACGAACGGCGGCACGCCGTCCAGCGGCCGGGGCGTCGAGGTGAACCCCTGCAGGGCCGTCCGGAACTTCCCCTCCCAGTCCACGACGTCCTCGCGCCACAGCCGGCGCAGCAGCGCGTAGTTCTCGACGGCGAGGTTGATGCCCTGCCGGATGTCCTGCCCGAACCAGGGGTACACCGGCCCGGTGTTGCCGCGCCCCATCATCAGGTCGACCCGGCCGTCGGCCAGATGCTGGAGCATCGCGAAGTCCTCGGCGATCTTCACCGGGTCGTTGGTGGTGATGAGGGTGGTGGAGGTGGAGAGGATCAGCTTCTCGGTCCGCGCCGCGACATAGCCGAGCATGGTGGTCGGGGACGAGGGCACGAACGGCGGGTTGTGGTGCTCACCGGTGGCGAACACATCGAGGCCCACCTCTTCCGCCTTCAGCGCGATGGCGACCATGGCCTTGATCCGCTCGCGCTCGGTCGGCGTACGGCCCGTCGTCGGGTCCGGCGTGACATCGCCCACCGTGAAGATCCCGAACTGCATGGTCGCTCACCCTCCAAGGTTGTTGACCGTTCAACTATACCCTCCCAACAGAGCCCCCCTCCGCTCTATTCCGCCCGCTGCCACGCGTTGTCAGTGCCCCGCCGTACGCTCGATCACATGGCCGCCCCACGCCGTGACACCCGAGGCATCGTCGACGCCACCGACCTCTTCGCGCACGTGGACTTCCGCCGCCGCGAACCCGCCGAACCCCTGCGCCCCTACCTAGAGCACTACTGGCTGATCGACTGGAACCTCCCCCAGCCGTACGCCTCGCACGTGGTCCCGCACCCCTCCGTCAACATCGTCTTCCAGCAGTACGAGAACCAGGCCCCCTTCGCCGAGATCTCCGGCATCGGCCTCACCCTCTTCACCCAGAAACTGGAGGGAAGGGGCCGCGTCTGCGGCATCCAGTTCCGCCCCGGCGGCTTCCGCCCCTTCGCCCCTCATCGCCCGGTGTCGGAGTGGACGGGCAAGAGAATCCGCCTCCCGGACACCGACCCCACCCCCGTCCTCACCCCACCCGACGAGGACGCCCGCGTCGCCGCCCTCGACACCTACCTCCTCTCCCTCGGCCCCCGCCCCGACCCCCAGGCCGACCACGCGATGGCCCTCACCGCCCGCATCCGCACCGACCGCACCATCCGCAAGGTCACAGACCTCGCCCAGGAGGAGGGAGTCTCCGTACGACGACTACAACGCCTGTTCGCCGCGTACATCGGCGTAAGCCCGAAGTGGGTCATCCTCCGCTACCGCATCCACGAGGCCCTGGAACGAGCGGAAACGGACGGGCCCGTGGACTGGGCGTCCCTGGCCGCGGACCTGGGCTACGCGGACCAGGCCCACCTGATCCGCGACTTCACCGCGACAGTGGGCGTCCCCCCAACGACCTACGCCGGCCACCGCGCCCCTCAGGGGCCCACTACCCCAATGGCACCGCATCCATATACGAATTAGACGGCTTGCGAATCTGCTCCAAACCCCGCGCGTCCAGAGCCACCGCCCCCGACGAAGTCCCCAGCTTCCCGCCCGCGTGCCACACGCCGGTGACCGTCACCCACGTGTCCGCCTTGGGCATGGCAATGCCGTACACCCGCACCTTCAACGTCGCCGCATCCGCCGCACAGCAGCTGACGACGATCCGCGTCAGATACCACCCACCGCCACCAGCGGAAGACGCGGGAGACGCGAACCCCGTCATCCGCACGGCCCGCCCCTTGATCGCCAGGCTGCGGTCCTGCTGCACCCGAATGGTGAAGTCGGTCAGCGTGATCGGCAGCGGAGACGTCTTCGGCAACGGATCGAACCCGTCGTCGTCCACCGTCGCGACGACCTTCGCCGGCTCCCGCGAGGCGGTGTACGACCCGAGCGCGGGCGGCGCGTAGAACAGCAGACTCAGCACGGGCAGAAACAGCAGCCAGGCGACCCGGGGCACACCAGAGTGATCGTGCCCATGCCCACCCTCCTCACCATGCTCACGCTCCCCCCGCCACGAGGCCCACGCCTCCAGCACCCCCAACACCACCAGCAGCACCCCGGACGCCACCAGCAACGGCCGCATCCCCGCCTTCACATACCTCAGGTACTCCTCGGTGAACAGCGAGGTCTGCAACAACCCGAGACCACTCAGCACCAACAACGCGACCTGCACGAACCGCCTCACAGCAGCACCCCTCCCACGACCGCGCTGCACACCACCGCGACGACGACCGTCGCCCCGGAGAACCGGACCGCGAAGGCCCGCCCGAACGTCCCCGCCTGCAACGCGATCAGCTTCAGATCGACCATCGGCCCCACCACCATGAACGCCAGCCGCGCCGTCGGCGAGAACCCGCTCAGCGAGGCCGCGACGAACGCGTCCGCCTCACTGCACACCGCCAGCAGGATCGCGAGGGCCGCCAGGAACAGCACCGACAGCCACGGCGAACCGGAGAACGTGTCGAGCACCGACCGCGGCACCGCCACATTGAAGGTCGCCGCCGCCATCGCCCCCACCACGAGAAACCCACCCGCATGCAGAAAGTCATGCTGAAACCCGCGCCGGAACTCGGTCCACCGGCTCCGCCCCACCACATGCCCGGAGTGCCGAACCGTCGGCCGCAGCCACTCCTCCTTCCCCAGCCAGAGCCACAGCCACCCCATCACGGCCGCCGTGACCAGCGAGGCCACCA
The DNA here is from genome assembly GCF_042653945.1 of Streptomyces vulcanius. Lineage (NCBI taxonomy): Bacteria > Bacillati > Actinomycetota > Actinomycetes > Kitasatosporales > Streptomycetaceae > Streptomyces > Streptomyces vulcanius. The sequence goes on from NZ_JBHSFK010000022.1 coordinate 151,070, forward strand.
GCCGGGCCAGCACCATCTCGGGACTGCCGGGAAACGCCACGGCGGTCGCCGTCAGCACCACGGGATTGATCGCGGGCGCGGAGAGCAGAAACGCAAAGGCAGCCGCAGGCGTGACCCCCCGCCCGATCAGACTGTTCGCCACCGGCACGGAAGCACACTCGCACCCCGGCAGCACCACCCCCGCCATCCCCGCCACCGGCACCGCCAGCGCCGGCCGCTTCGGCAGCAGCCGCCCGAACACACTCGCCGGCACGAACGCGTTGATCGCCCCCGACAACGCCGTACCCAGCAGCAGGAACGGCAGCGCCTGCACCGTCACCGCCAGCGCCACCGTCCGCCACGCCTGCACGGCCGGCTCCTCCAGCGACCGCCCGACGACCACCAGCACCAGCCCGGGCAGCACGGCGGCACCCAGCAGCAGCAACGGCCAGTTGCGCGGCAGTTGACGACCCGGCGGCGCCTCGGCCCCCGGCACCTCGGCCGCCCGTATCGCGGTGTCCTGCATCGCCCCCATCGCCCCCTGCCCCCCGGCTTCGCCGGTACCGTCCGCAGATCGTACTCAGCGGAGTGCAAAGCCACGGCAAGGGATCAGGGCAGGGAACCAGGGCAAGGGGATCAGAAGGAGTACGCGTCCCCGGTGTCCAGCACCAGCACCTGCTGCCGGTCGTTGTCACGGTTCCGGTCCACGGACCCGTCCGCCCACACGGTGTCCATCTCCAGCGTCACCTCCGCCGGCCGGCCCCGCAGCCACACCCCCAGCGAGATCCGCTCCCCCGGCCCGTCCGCCGCCAGCGGCCCCGTACGGCACACCACGGACCGCTCACCCGTACGCGCACACCCCGCCGGCAGCCGCTGCGCCGTCCGCGCCTCCAGCGGCACGGACCAGCGCAGCCGTACGGTCGCGTCGGCGACGTCCGCCGGACCGTGATTGCGCGGAGTCAGCCGTACGTCGACCCGCCCCCCTTCCATGACGGCGTACCCGTGATACGACAGATCGGCCTCGACGGGCTCCGCCACCGCGGGCGAGGCCACCCCGACCGCCAGCACGGCCCCCCACAGCACCGAACCCCGCATCGCGCGCATTGCCACGCTGCCACGCTCCTCACTCGCAAACGGCTGTCGTACGCAGGCCATGTATCCCCCGCGCCCCACGACCCGAGGCGCCCCCCAACAGGTGACAAGCTGCTCCCCATGCCCATGCTCATCCTCCGCTCGGCCGCCCTCTTCGTCGTCGCGGCGGTCTTCGAGATCGGCGGCGCCTGGCTGGTCTGGCAGGGCGTACGCGAACACCGCGGCCTGCTGTGGATCACCGGCGGGGTCCTGGCCCTGGGCGCCTACGGTTTCGTCGCCACCTTCCAGCCCGACGCGCACTTCGGCCGCATCCTGGCCGCGTACGGCGGGATCTTCGTCGCGGGCTCGATCGCCTGGGGCACGGTCGCCGACGGCTACCGCCCCGACCGCTGGGACGTGACGGGAGCACTGATCTGCGTGGCGGGAATGGCGGTCATCATGTGGGCACCGAGGAACGGCGGCTGAGGCCCGACCTATCCTGGGTCGGAGTCCACCCGCAAGGCATCCCAAGGCATCCCAAGGCATCCCGAGGAGCACCGCATGGCCACCGCCGCCCCGTCCGCCGCCTCCCGCATCGCCGTCGTCACCGGTGCGAGCAGCGGAATCGGCGCCGCCACGGCCCGCCGGCTCGCCGCGGCCGGCTACCGCGTCGTCCTCACCGCCCGCCGCAAGGACCGTATCGAGGCGCTGGCCGAGGAGATCGTCGCGGCGGGCGGCTCGGCGACGGCGTACCAGCTGGACGTGACGGACCGCGAGGCGGTCGACGAGTTCGCGTCGGCGTTCCAGACCATCGGCGTCCTGGTCAACAACGCGGGCGGCGCCCTGGGCGCGGACCCGGTGGCCACCGGCGACCCGGCCGACTGGCGCACGATGTACGAGACGAACGTCCTCGGCACCCTGCACATGACCCAGGCCCTGCTGCCCAAGCTGGTGGCGAGCGGCGACGGCACGGTCGTGGTCGTCTCCTCCACGGCCGGCCACGGCACGTACGAGGGCGGCGCGGGCTACGTCGCCGCCAAACACGGCGCCCACGTCCTCGCCGAGACCCTGCGCCTGGAGATCGTCGGCCACCCGGTCCGGGTGATCGAGATCGCCCCCGGCATGGTCAAGACGGACGAGTTCGCCCTGACCCGCTTCGCAGGCGACGAGGACAGGGCCGCAGCGGTCTACGAGGGCGTCGCCGAGCCCCTCACCGCCGACGACGTGGCCGACACCATCACCTGGACGGTGACCCGCCCCGCCCACGTCAACGTCGACCTCCTGGTCCTCCGCCCCCGGGCCCAGGCCTCGAACACCAAGGTCCACAGGGAGTCGTAGATGACGTCGAAGGAACCTCACAAGGACCCTCATGACGAACGCCAGATGTGGTGGTGGCTCGGCTACTTCCTCTTCGGCATCCACTTCGTGGCGTTCGTCATGATCTACGCGGTGCGCCACGCGAAGTAGCCCGGCTCAGGCGAGCGAAGGCCACTGATGGGCAGCCCACGCCGCCCAGTCCGACCACCCGTCAGGGGGCGCCCCGATCGGCGCCCCGGCCAGTTCCCCCGCCCCGGGCTCCTCGAACAACGCCCGCCAACGCAGCAGGTCCGCCTCGCTCATCGGAAAGGTCTGATCCGGCGTGGTCGCCTGCCGACGTTCGATCCGAGCACGCTGGGTCTCAGGGTCCACTGGCACATACACCACCCGACAGACCCCGCCCACGGCTTCCACCAGCCACCGGACAGCCGACCTCTCATCCCGGGACCAGCAGCCGAAATCCAGAACAACCCCGGTCCCCACCCGCAACGCCTCCAACGCGACCCAGAGCAGCCGCCCCTCCATCACAGCGCGCTTCCCGCCCGCCTCGGACTCCCCGAACAACGGAATCATCCACTCGTCGGGAGACAGCCGCAGCGCACGATGCACATCGGCCAACTCCCGAGCCCGCGTGGTTTTCCCGGCCCCCGGCAGCCCCACCATTAAAAACAACGTCGCCACGTGCGACTCATCCCCCACATGAGTGAACAACCCCGATCACCCGCTCGGCGCCCGAACTGGAGACCTAGCCTCGCAGCAGAACATCAACACGACGGCCCCCGCCGGGGCGGCATCCCTGGCGAGGGCCTGACCAACAAGGAAGGACTGACTTCCTCATGGCTGACTGCGAGCCTATCGCCCACCAGTTCATGGACCTGACGGTCCCGGAGTACGCGTACATGTTCGGCTTCTTGCAGGCGGACGGACACCTCTACCAGGGCACGGGACAGAAGGGCCGCCTGAGCGTCGAACTCAACTTCCGCGACATCGATCTGCTGTATCGGTTCAAACATCTGACGCCATACAACAGCAGCGTCACCGAGCGCACCCGGTCCACAAACTTCGCCGAAAACCACCACTCGGCGGTGTGGACCCTGTGCTCCCTTGAGGCGCGGACGAAACTCAACAACCTCGGCCTGCCCTATGGTCGCAAATCGCGGCAAATCTCTCCACCAAGCGTCGACTTCTCCTGTCGAGACTACTTGCGAGGGCTCATCGACGCCGACGGCTCAATCGGCCACGCAGGCCAAGGCATCCCCTTCGTCTCCCTGACCACATCGAGCACGGCAATCGCTGCCCACCTGAGCAGCTATGCCCGGTCGATCACCGGTGTGGAGCGCATGACGAACCGCAACACGCGCGATGGTGTCTACAACATCGTCTACGAGAAGGAAGCCGCTCAGATTCTGGCAGCCGACCTGTACTACCCAGGCTGCCTGTCCCTCGGACGCAAGCAGGTAAAAGCAGACTCAGTCGCCTCCTGGAGGCGCCCATACGACATGCGGATCGTGCGCTCAAGGCGCTGGACCGCCTCCGAAGACCAGCTACTCCTCGAGACCAACGACGTCACGGCAGTGGCCACGAAACTCGGACGCAGCGAACAGAGCTGCCGTATGCGCCTCTGGCGATTCCGCAACAGCCGGATTATGACGTCAGGCGATCAATGACATGAGTGAGGCCCCCGGCTACCGGGGGCCTCATCGGTCAGCCCTTCACACAAACGACCTGCTTCAGCTTCGCGACGACCTCCACGAGGTCCCGCTGCTGATCCATCACCTGCTCGATCGGCTTGTAAGCACCGGGGATCTCGTCCACGACACCGGAGTCCTTCCGGCACTCCACGCCCCGCGTCTGCTCCTCCAGGTCCTTCGTCGAGAAGCGCCGTTTGGCCGCGTTGCGGCTCATGCGCCGACCGGCGCCGTGGGAGGCCGAGTTGAATGCCTTCTCGTTTCCGAGCCCCTTCACGATGTACGAACTGGTACCCATCGAGCCGGGGATGATCCCGTACTCGCCCGCCCTGGCACTGATCGCTCCCTTACGCGTGACGAGTAGGTCCATGCCCTCGTAGCGCTCGCGGCTCACATAGTTGTGATGGCAGCTCACCTCGGGCTCGAAATTCACCCGGGCCTTCTTGAACTCCTTTCGGAGAACGTCCTTGAAGAGTGCCATCATGATCGACCGGTTGAACTTGGCGTACTCCTGCGCCCAGTAGAGATCGTTCTGGTATGCGGCCATCTGCGGAGTGTCGGCGACGAACACCGCGAGGTCACGGTCGATCAGCCCCTGGTTGTGCGGAAGCTTCTGGGCCACGCCGATGTGATGCTCGGCCAGTTCCTTGCCGATATTCCGGGAGCCAGAGTGAAGAGTGAGCCACACAGACCCCGCAGAATCGAGCAAGAGTTCGAGGTAGTGGTTGCCCCCGCCCAGAGTCCCCATTTGGGCAGCCGCCCGTCCCCGCCGGAACTTCACAGCTTCTGCGACCCCGTCAAACCGCCCCCAGAAGTCGTCCCACCCCCCAGCGGCGAAGCCATGAAAGCTCCCCGGCTCGACGGGATCCTCATGCATCCCCCGCCCCACCGGAATCGCCTGCTCGATCTTCGAGCGCAGGCGGGACAGGTCGCCCGGCAGGTCGTTCGCCGTCAGGGAGGTCTTCACCGCCGACATCCCGCAGCCGATGTCCACCCCCACCGCCGCGGGACACACCGCACCCTGCATCGCGATGACCGACCCGACCGTCGCACCCTTCCCGTAATGCACGTCCGGCATGACCGCGAGCCCCTTGATCCACGGCAGGGTCGCGACATTGCGCAGCTGCTGGAGTGCGCCCTCCTCGACCGCCGCCGGGTCGGTCCACATCCGGATGGGCACCTTCGCGCCCGGCATCTCCACGTACGACATATCGCCCTCATCCCCATGAAGAAACAACAAAGCAAAGCAAAAGCCATGAGCCGCAAAACCGGTGCCAAGGTCACCGAAAGAGGACGGTGGACCGGCGTCCACGGTGTTGCGTGCGATACACATTGTCTGCAAGGGCCGCCCCCGCCCGGCAACCGATTAAAGCCAACGTCACGACCGTTCGAGAGGAGCCGACCGTGCAGCGGAAGGCCTACGTCCCCGGCGTCGCCGCCCTCCTCGCGGCGCTGCTGGCAGGCTGCACGAGCGGTTCGGACGACGGCAGTCCGACGGACAACTCCAACCCCGGCCAGGCCGGCACCGCGTCCGCCGCCGCCGAGCCCGGCCGCTACACCACCCTCCCCGAGGCCTGCGGGGTCGTCCCCCGCGCCACCCTCGACTCGCTGCTGCCCGGCATCCGGGAGATCGCCGACGAGGAGCAGCGCGCGACCGCCTACGCGGGCGAGGCGACCCTGACCTTCGACACGGACCGCAAGGTCGGCTGCCGTTGGAAGGTCCAGTCGGCGGACGACACCGACCACCTCCTCGTCGACTTCGAGCGTGTCGTCTCCTACGACACCTCCGTCAGCGACGACACCGACGCCGAGGACCTCTTCGGCAAGAAGATCACCGCGGCCGATCTCCCGGAGCCCACCGCCTCCGACACCGGCACCGAATCCGGGAGCGCGACCCCCTCGACGTCCGCCTCCGCCACCGCCTCGTCATCCCCGTCCGCGTCCTCCTCCGCCTCTCCCTCCAGTTCGCCCTCCGCGTCCGGCACCCCCACCGACCTCCAGCCCCGCCTGCTGGACGACCTCGGTGACGAGGCGTACCTCGACGACGTCCTCGGCAGCTCCGGTTCGACGGTGAAGCAGCGGACCATCACTGTGGCGTTCCGCACGTCCAACGTCATCGTGACCATCGAGTACGAGGAGCAGCCGGCCACGGTCGGAGCGGTTCCGGACAGTGAGGAAATGCAGGACAAGGCCCGGAAACTGGCTTCGCAGTTGGCCGACTCCCTGGCCTGACAACGCCCTTCGGTGCCCGCCCGGCGCCCGTTCGCAAAGCCGGTGAAGCAGAACCGCACAGCTGTCCCACCGCGTACCGTGGCCCCTCGGACCCGATCCGACCGCAGGAACCGAGAGCGTCAAAAGCGTCATGAGTGAAGGAACCATGCAGCGACGAGCCCAGCGAGACGACCAGTTTGACCAGCGCGCCACCCGCACCGCAGGAGGCCTGAACCGTGTTCTCGCCACCGCGCTCGCGGTGCCGGTGATGCTGTTCGCCGCGGCCTGCTCCTCGGACTCGGACTCCGACTCGGGCTCCTCCGGCTCGAACGAATCCGCACAGGGCGCCGCCGGCAGCGCGGGCGAGGCCACGACCTCCGCGCCCACCGTCCAGCCGGCCGCGTACGCGACGCTGCCCGGCGCCTGCAAGGTGCTGTCGAAGAAGACGCTGACCGGCCTGGTGCCGAAGGGAGCGTCTTCCGGCAAGGAGGGCAGTTCCAGTGACACGGCCGCCCGCGCCGGCTGCTCCTGGTCCAGCCTCCAGAACAACGGTGTGAAGGGCTCGCAGTTCCGCTGGCTCAGCGTCTCCTTCCTCCGCTTCGACTCGGACGCGGCGGCCGGTGACGCCGAGACCCAGGCCGAGACGTACTACGCGAAGCAGGTCAAGGTCGCCCAGACGGTGACGGACGCGAAGAACGTCAAGACCGAGACGGTCACCGGCACGGGCGACGAGGCGACGGCGGTGCGCTACGACCTGAAGAAGAAGGAAGGGAGCTTCAAGCAGCAGACGGTCGTCTCACGCGTCGAGAACGTGGTCGTCACCCTCGACTACAACGGCGCCGGTCTGGCGGGCGACAAGGCGCCGAGCGCGGACACTCTCGCCGCCGCCGCGAACAAGGCGGCGAAGGAGGCGGTGACGGCGGTCCAGTCGGCCAACGGCGAGGCGAGTGGCGGCAGTTCGGCCACCCCCTCGAACCCGGCCCCCTCGAAGTCGTCCTCCGCGTCCCCGGCGAAGGGGGCCTCCGCCTCCCCGTCCAAGTCGACGTCGGCGAGCCCCAAGGCATCCTCGTCCGCCAAGAAGAGCTGACGGTCCGGCAACCCGTTCGCCGCACACATGTGCCACCCTGTTGCGCGCAGCAACACGCAAGGGGAGGGGAGTAGGTGGCCGCGCCAATCCAGTTGACTCGTACGCACCGCGTTCTCATAGGCGTGGTCGTGGCCGGAGCCGTGATCATCGCCAGTATCGGCTTCGCCGGTTCGTACGCGGCCGTACGCGAGTTGGCCCTCGAGAAGGGCTTCGGGAACTTCTCGTACGTGTTCCCGATCGGCATCGACGCGGGCATCTGCGTCCTGCTCGCCCTGGATCTGCTCCTGACCTGGATCCGGATCCCCTTCCCGCTGCTGCGTCAGACGGCCTGGCTGCTGACGGCGGCCACCATCGCCTTCAACGGCGCGGCTGCCTGGCCGGACCCGCTGGGCACGGGCATGCACGCGGTGATCCCGATCCTGTTCGTGGTCGCCGTCGAGGCGGCCCGGCACGCGATCGGCCGGATCGCGGACATCACGGCGGACAAGCACATGGAGGGCGTGCGCATCACGCGCTGGCTGCTCTCCCCGCTGCCCACGTTCCTCCTCTGGCGCCGGATGAAGCTGTGGGAGCTGCGCTCCTACGACCAGGTGATCAAGCTGGAGCAGGAACGTCTCGTCTACCAGGCGAGGCTCCGCTCCCGCTTCGGCCGCGCCTGGCGCCGCAAGGCCCCGGTCGAGTCCCTGATGCCCCTGCGTCTGGCCCGCTACGGAGTCCCCCTGGCGGAAACGGCCCCGGCGGGCCTGGCAGCGGCAGGCATAGAACCGGCCCTGCTCCCCCCGGTCCAACAACACCAGCAACTCCCCCCGACAGCCCCCGCAACCGCCATAGCCGCCCCCCTGGCTGCGGGCATTCGTGCTGCTGGGGCGGCGCCCGTCCCACAGACAGCGGCACCTCTCCGCGAGCAGCGCCAGGTCCCAGCCCCCGGCCCCTACGCACAGCAACCCGTCCAGGAACCCGACGAAAGCCCCTGGTTCCAGGCAGCCGCCCCCGCCAACACCCAGTACCAGGGCGGCTACGACCCCACCTACGACCCCTCGGAGCAGTACGCCCAGTGGTACGAGGAGCAGCAGCAGGCGGACGAGTACCGCGACCAGTACGAGGAGGAACCCCCCGCCCCGGGCCAGGAACCCTCCCCGGAGGAGACGGGCACCTTCCCCATCCCGGTGGGCCCGAACCGCACCCGCGAGCTGGGTGAGGGCGGCGGCACCCCCGAGCCCCCCGAGCCGGACGAGGACGCGTACTACAAGATCTTCCGTCAGTCGATAGACGGCAGCTTCCCCACCCCCGGCGTCCTGGGCGACAACATCCAGGCGACGTACGGCACGATGCTCAGCCCGAGCGCCCTGAAGGCCCTCAACGAACGCTTCCAGCACCGCTACAACGCGGAGCTGGAGGAGGACCACATCGCGTAACACGGACAGCGCGTACGGCGATGGGGGCGACCGGTACCGACACCGGGCGCCCCCATCGCCGTAAGAACACGACCGCGGCCTACTCCCCGAGCAGGGCCCGCACCCGGTCCTGCCCCACCGCAAGGAGCAGCGTGGGCAGTCGGGGACCCGTGTCCCGCCCGACCAGCAGGTGGTACAGCAGGGCGAAGAACGTCCGCTGGGCCGTCTTGATCTCGGCCGGCAGTTCCTTGGGCGTGGCGTCGGCGGAGAAGCCGGCCTGCACCTTCGGGACGCCGTACACCAGGTGCGTCAGCCCGTCGAGCGACCAGTGCTCGGCGAGCCCGTCGCGGAGCAGCCGCAGCGACTCCTGCGAAGCCATGTCGAGGGACTTCAGCAGTTCGGCGTCCGCCTCGGCCCGCACGATGGTGCGCTGGTCGGCGGGGACGTGCGTGTTGATCCAGGCCTCGGCCTTGTCGTACCGGGGCCGCGCCTCCTCCAGGGACCCGATCGGGTTCTCGGGGTCCAGCTCGCTGAGGATCCGCAGCGACTGCTCCTGGTCCCCGGCGGTGATGTCGGCGACGGACGCGAGCGTCCGGTACGGCAGCGGCCGGGGCGTGCGCGGCAGCTCAACGCCGGCCGTCCGCACCGCACGCGAGTGCGCGGCGATGTCGGCCGGAAGCGCGGACCCGTCCGCGACCTTGGCGTCCAGCTTGTCCCACTCGTCGTAGAGCCGCTGGATCTCCTGGTCGAAGGCGATCTTGAAGGACTGGTTGGGCCGACGGCGGGCGTAGAGCCAGCGCAGGAGCTGCGGCTCCATGATCTTCAGCGCGTCGGCCGGTGTGGGGACGCCACCGCGGGACGAGGACATCTTCGCCATGCCGCTGATGCCGACGAAGGCGTACATGGGCCCGATGGGCTGCTTCCCGCCGAAGATGCCGACGATCTGGCCGCCGACCTGGAACGACGATCCCGGGGACGAGTGGTCGACGCCGCTCGGCTCGAACACGACGCCCTCGTAGGCCCACCGCATGGGCCAGTCCACCTTCCAGACCAGCTTGCCGCGGTTGAACTCGTTCAGCCGGACGGTCTCGGAGAAGCCGCAGGCGGTGCAGGTGTAGGTCAGCTCGGTGGAGTCGTCGTCGTAGGCCGTGACGGTCGTCAGGTCCTTCGCGCAGTTGCCGCAGTACGGCTTGTACGGGAAGTACCCCACGGATCCGGCCCCGGAGCTGCCGTCGTCCTCGCTCGCGGCCCCGGACCCCTCGGCGGCCTCCAGCTCGGCCTCGTCGAGGGGCTTCTGCGACTGCTTGGCCGGCGTCTTCTTCGTCCGGTACTGGTCGAGGATCGCGTCGATGTCGGCCCGGTGCGCGACCGCGTGGAGCACCTGGTCCCGGTAGACGCCGGAGGTGTACTGCGCGGTCTGGCTGATCCCGTCGAACTCGACGCCCAGCTCGCCCAGCGACTCGGTCATCGCGGCCTTGAAGTGCTCGGCCCAGTTCGGGTACGGGGATCCGGCGGGGGCCGGGACGGAGGTCAGCGGCTTGCCGATGTGCTCGGCCCAGGTGTCGTCGACACCCGCGATGCCGGCCGGCACCTTGCGGTAGCGGTCGTAGTCGTCCCAGGAGATCAGGTGCCGGACCTGGTGCCCGCGCCGCCGGATCTCGTCGGCGACGAGGTGCGGCGTCATGACCTCCCGCAGGTTCCCCAGGTGGATGGGGCCGGAGGGGGAGAGCCCGGACGCGACGACGACGACCGGAGCGGTAGCGACTGATGTCCCCGCGCCGGGGGCCCGACGCTCCGACTCCTCGATGACCTCGTCCGCGAAGCGGGAGACCCAGTCGGTGGTCTCGGTGCTCTGAGCCACGATCGGCACGTCCTCTTGATTCTGGAACCTGTGTATGGGACTCCCATACTCCCAGACCACCCCGCACCCGCGAAAACCGCTTTACCCCCCATGGGATACTGGCGGTGTCTATCCATCCCCACGAGGAGAACGGCACCCACTCCTATGGCCTCGGTCACGTCTCTCGGCGACTCCGTCCAGCAGCACCTCGCGTCCGCCCTCTCGGCCACCCTGCCGGAGGCCGCCGGTGCGGACCCGCTGCTGCGACGTAGCGACCGGGCCGACTTCCAGGCCAACGGCATCCTGGCGCTGGCCAAGAAGGCGAAGGCGAACCCGCGGGAGCTGGCGACGCAGGTCGTGTCGCAGGTCGTGACCGGAGGCGTGATCAAGGAGATCGAGGTCTCGGGCCCCGGCTTCCTGAACATCACGATCACCGACCGGGCGATCATCGAGAACCTGGCCGCGCGGTACGCGGACGAGGCCCGCCTCGGTGTGCCCCTCTCCGCCCGTCCCGGCACCACGGTCATCGACTACGCGCAGCCGAACGTGGCGAAGGAGATGCACGTCGGCCATCTGCGCTCGGCGGTGATCGGCGACGCGGTGGTCCAGCTTCTGGAGTTCACGGGCGAGAGCGTCGTGCGCCGCCACCACATCGGCGACTGGGGCACCCAGTTCGGCATGCTCATCCAGTACCTGGACGAGCACCCGCACGAGCTGGACCACAAGGAGTCGCAGGTCAGCGGCGAGGAGGCGATGTCGAACCTCGACCGCCTCTACAAGGCGGCGCGCAAGCTCTTCGACTCCGACGAGGAGTTCAAGACGCGTGCCCGGCGCAGGGTGGTCGACCTCCAGGCCGGCGACCCGCGGACGCTCGCCGCCTGGCAGAAGTTCGTGGACGAGTCGAAGATCTACTTCTTCTCCGTCTTCGAGAAGCTGGACATGGAGATCCGGGACGAGGACATCGTCGGCGAGTCGGGTTACAACGACATGCTGCACGAGACCTGCCGCCTCCTGGAGGAGTCCGGTGTCGCCGTGCGCTCCGAGGGCGCGCTCTGCGTCTTCTTCGAGGACATCAAGGGCCCGGACGGCAATCCGGTCCCGCTGATCGTCCAGAAGTCCGACGGCGGCTTCGGCTACGCGGCGACGGACCTCTCGGCGATCCGTGACCGCGTCTTCGGCCTGAAGGCGGACACGCTCGTCTACGTGGTGGACGCGCGGCAGTCGCTCCACTTCAAGATGGTCTTCGAGACGGCCCGCAGGGCGGGCTGGCTGGGCGAGGACGTGACGGCGTACCAGCTGGCCTTCGGCACGGTCCTCGGCAAGGACGGCAAGCCGTTCAAGACGCGTGAGGGCGAGACGGTCAAGCTGGTGGACCTGCTGGACGAGGCGGTCGAGCGCGCGACGGCCGTCGTCCGGGAGAAGGACACCCAGCGTCAGCTGTCCGAGGCGGAGATCGCCGAGCGGGGCACCCAGGTGGGTGTCGGCGCGGTGAAGTACGCGGACCTGTCGACGTCGGCGAACCGGGACTACAAGTTCGACCTGGACCAGATGGTCTCGCTGAACGGCGACACGTCCGTCTACCTCCAGTACGCGTACGCCCGTATCCGGTCCATCCTGCGCAAGGCGGGCGACATCGCCCCGCAGGCCCACCCGGAACTGGAACTGGCGGCGGCGGAGCGGGCGTTGGGCCTGCACGTGGACGCGTTCGCGGAGACGGTCGCGGAGGCGGCGGCGGAGTACGCCCCGCACAAGCTGGCGGCGTACCTCTACCAGCTGGCGTCACTGTTCACGACGTTCTACGACAAGTGCCCGGTCCTCAAGGCCGACACGCCCGCCCAGGTGGAGAACCGCCTCTTCCTGTGCGACGTAACGGCCCGCACGCTCCACCAGGGCATGGCCCTCCTGGGCATCAGGACCCCCGAGAAGCTCTGAGGCACGCCGAAAGCGGACGAGGGCGGCACCCGCGGTGGGGTGCCGCCCTCGGGCGTTGCGGTGGGTCGAGTGGTCAGACGCAGTTGACCCACTTGTTGGAGTTCTGGCGGTAGTGCGTGCTGCTGGTCCCCATGGACCCCCTCGCGAGGACCGCGCTGGTTCCGTTGTAGTTCGTCTCCGAGAACCACTTGTAGTCACAGGACCGGCCGTGGTTGTACCACGACTGGAAGTTCTGGAAGACCGAGTACTGGGTGAGGTTCGCGTTCGTCCCGGCGACCTTCTGCATGTGGCCGGTGTAGTTCTGCCCGGCCCAGACGCAGAACCAGCCGGCCGGACAGTCCGACGCCGCCTGCGGCGCGGCCGGGGCCGCGCCGGCGGTCCCCGTGCCTCCGGCCAGCAGACCACCGGTCAGCGCGATACCGCCGGTTATGACGGCGAGCTTCTTGGTCATGCGCATGCCGTTACCCCCTTCGTTTCGTTCGGGCTGTTGGCTCCGAGACTGCGGGGCGGCGGACGGGACCGCCACAGCCGTCGCCGAACTGACGTACTCACGGGACGTCCCATCCGCTGACCTGCACGGACGCAAGCCGTCGGGACGGAACAGCGGGACATCTGTGGCAGAACATCGGGCAACTCGTGCAGAATGCGACGAAGCGGAGGCCGCTGACCACGGTCCATCACCGCAACTGGGGGCAACATGGCGCGCCGCAAAGCGCTGTCCGCCGAACTGGACCCGCGTATACGCCAGTTGGTGGCGCAGTTACGTCAGTTAAAAGATCACACCGGGCTGAGCACGCGACAACTCGCGGCGAAGACGGGATACAGCGAGAAGTCGTGGGAGCGGTATCTGCTCGGCCGGTCGCTGCCGCCTCGCGAGGCCGTGGAGGCACTGTCCCGGATCGGCGGGGTCGATCCCGTCCGGCTGCTCGCCCTGCACGAGGTCGCCGCGGCCGCCTGGGGCGACAGACGCGTGAACTTATCGGCGCCGGAGGGGCCGGCCGGGCCGGAGCCTTCCGCGGAGCCCGCCGCCGAGGCGGCGCAGGCCGGACACGCGCGCCTCCTGGTGAGTCCCTCCCTGCGCGTCGCCCTCGTCGCGGGGGTGGTGGCCCTGGTGCTGGCCGTCTCCTCGACCGTCCTCCTGGTCCTGCGGCTCGACGACGACAGCGGCGAACCGGTGGCCGCTCCGCCCGGCTCGTCGTCCACCGCCGGCAGATCCTCGCCCGCCCCGGTGTACAGCTGCCGGATCAAACAGATCGCCGGTCTCTGGTACGCGGGCATCAGCCGCACCCGGACCGCCGGCCTCGCCACCGGCGACGCCGGTCCCGACGTGGCCGAGGCGCAGTGTCTGCTGCGCCGGGCGGGTATCTCACCAGGGGGCATCGACGGCATCTTCGGTCCCCTGACGCGGCGGGCGGTCAGAGCCGTGCAGAAGCGATCCGGTCTGGAGGTGGACGGCATGATCGGACCGCACACCTGGAAGGTGCTGCGCGGATGACCGGGCCCGAGACGTCTCCGGAGAGCGCCCGACTGTCCGCCGGGCTGCGGGAGTTGAAGGACCGCACGGGCCTGAGCCTGGTGGGGCTCGCGGCGAAGACCACGTTCAGCAAGTCGTCCTGGGACCGCTACCTCAAGGGCGGGACACTGCCACCGCGCCCGGCGATCGAGGAGCTGTGCCGACTCGCCGGCGAACCGGAGGGCCGGTACCTGGCGCTGCGGGAACTGGCACAGTCGGAGTGGAACGACACGCGGCAGAAACCGGCTCCCGCCCCCGTTCCTCCCCTCTCGGCACCGGCGCCCTGCGGGTCCACGGCCGTCGGCCACCGGGGAGCGACGGTCGTGGCGGTCCTGGTGTCGGTGTCCGCGCTGGTGTTCGGTGCGGTCGTACTGACCCTTCTCCTCCTCCCCGACCGGAGCGGGACGGCATGGCCACCGACGTCCCCGTCCGCCACCGGCCCGGGCTGCGGGGGCCGGGCATGCGAGGGCAGGGACCCGGTGGCCATGCAGTGCGGCCCCGAACCGGAAACCCTGGCCGAGCACGTCACCGCCACCGGAGCGTCGATGCAGCTGCGGTACAGCAAGGGGTGCGGAGCGACCTGGGTACGGATGTGGGGCACGCGGATCGGCGACCGGGTGGAACTGCGGGGCCGTGTCGCCCGGGTCGCCAACCGCGCCGAGGCGGACACCTACGTCCACACCCCGATGACGGCGACCCGCCCGGGAACCGTGGTCCGCGCCTGCTTCCTGCCCACGAAGGGCGCCAGGAAGGAGTGCTTCAGAGCCAGGGTGGACTAGAGGACGCGTCTTCACACAAACAACACAAGGCGTACTCCAGACCTGCGCACAGCCCTTCACTTCTGGCACATTGTCCCCGGGGCTCCGACCAAGTCCCGTAAGCAAAGGGGGACTTCATGATTCAAAACGGGGCTACCGACCGGTTCTCCGCCAGTCTGCGTGCCTTGCGGGAGAGGGCCGGGCTCAGTTACGAGGCGCTGTCACAGAAGACCGGCATCAGCCGTTCCAGCCTCCACCGCTACTGCGCGGGCTCCTCGGTCCCACAGGACTACGGCGTGGCCCACCGCGTCGCCACGGTCTGCGGGGCCTCCCCCGCGGAACTGCGCGAACTGCACCAGCTCTGGGCCCTGGCGGACACGGACCGAACCCCTCCGCAACCCGAGTCCGAACGCGAACGCGAATCCGAGTCCGATCGCGAATCCGCCGAGTCCGCCGAACCCGAGCCCGAGCCCGAACCCGAAGTGCCCGCTCCCGGACAGGAGTTGCAGGAGTCCCCGGAGCCGAAGCGGAACTGGTGGGACAGGAACCGCCGTTCGCACGTCAGCACCGCCACCGCGGCCGTCGCCGGAGTCGTCGTGCTCGCGCTCGTCGGCTGGGGAGTCTCCGCCGCCTCCTCGTCCGGCACCCGGAAGGAGCCGGAGGACACCCGGCTGCTGTTCTCGGAGGCCTGCCGGCCGGTGGTGAGCATGGGCCAGCACGACCCGTGCGTGAGCGAGGTGCAGACACTGCTGCGACGCCGTGGCGCGGACATCGACGTGGACGGCGACTTCGGCCCGCAGACCCTGCGCCGGGTGACGGCGTTCCAGGTGTTCGCGGGCATCCCGCCGAACGGCGTGGTGGGCGACGCCACCATGAAGGCGCTCTACGACTCGAAGGTACGCATGGTCACCTGGTCACCGGCGAAGGTCCGCAAGAGGATCCGCGAGGTGTTCGCCAAGGCACCGGACGACGCCGTGGCCATCGCCGACTGCCAGTCCTTCCTCGACCCCCTGCACATCCTGCCGAACACCAACGGCAGCCGGAACTGGGGTCTCTTCCAGCTCTCCGACGCTCGGCTGCGCGAGCTGGGCGGCACTCCCGCCAAGGCCTTGGACCCCGAGTGGAACATCGAGGCCGCCGAGCGCCTGTGGAGCCGCGACCGCGACTTCGCCGACTGGCCCTACTGCGAAAAGGCGCTGCGCCGGCCGTGAGCCCGGCCGGCGCAGCGGAAGGGAGCGGCTCAGCAGGAGGACGCCGTCTCGATCCGGATGCCCGTCACGGTGAAGTCCGACGTGAACTTGGCCACGGTGTTGGGGTTCACGCAGATGGATTCGGTCGCGCCGGTGCTGTTGCGGATGTAGCGCAGGAAGACGCGGTCGTCGTTACGGCTGTTGTACGCCCAGTTGGCGCCCCGGCTGCGCGAACCGAGGTTCTGGTAGGACGAGGTGACGTCCTGGAAGGCGGCCGTCGGGGTGCCGTTGCCGTTGTCCCAGTCGCCGTCGGTGAGGTAGAAGCACACGCGCGGCCACTCGCACCCGTGGGCGGTGGTGGCCGAGGCGGTGGGGGCCGTCACGGCCGCCGCGGCGGCGGCGAGTCCCGCCACCAGGCCGAGCCGGGTCAGCGTCTTCGCCCTCGCGGTTCGTACAGACATTTTTGATCTCCACCCTTTGGGGTCCGTCCGGTTCGGGGCCCGACGCTGGCAGACCCTTCGAAACCCCGGCAAGGAAACCCGCCCCCCTGGGACACCGGGACGAAAACACCCCTCTGACCTGCGCTTCTCACCGCCCGGCTGGGACGCCCCTGAGACGCTCGCCGACCGCGTCCCGCGTTGTCAGTGCCTGCCCTTACAGTCACCGGTATGGCGACTCTTCCCAACCCGCTGCCCCACCTCGCGACCGACCCCAGCGGGCGCTCCCTGGGGCTGCAACTCCCGCTCGGGCGGCTGATCGACGCGACGACGGGCGAGGTCGTGCTGTGGCACGCCGAACAGCAGGCGGCACCCGGCACCTGGAAGGCTCTCGGCCGTCCGGCCGGGCGAGCCGGGCTGCTGCCCGTCCTCGTGGACCTCGGCGGCGGCCAGGGCGGCCCGGAGGAATGGGAGTTGGTGCCCGCAGCGATGTCGTACCCCGGGGACCACGACGCCGATGAGGTGCTCGCGGAGTACTGGGCCGAGGTCGCGGCGGAGGAGGACGGCGGCTGGCCCGGTCTCGCCGCGGGCCTCACCCTCACCGCCGCCCCGGATGCCCGCGCCACCGAGGTCGCCGACGCGCTGTCGGAAGGCGTCCCCGGCTTCAAGGAGCCGCATCTGGCCCTGGTGTCCGCCCGCCGCAGCGCGGACCTGCCGGCGGCCGTCGGCTGGACCGGCCCGGCGAACCACGAGGAGGACGTGGCCCGTGTCTGCGCCGTCCTCCGCTCCTGGGAGGACCGCTTCGGCATACGCGTCGTCGCGCTGGGCTTCGACCGCCTGTACGTGTCCGTCGCGGCCCCGCCGGCCGACCTCGCCCAGGCGCGGGCGATCACCGCCGAGCACTTCGCCTTCTGCCCCTCCAGCGTGCTGCCCGACACGGACGCCACCTTGACCGCCTACGCCGAGGACCTCGTCGGCAACCACACCTGGTCCTTCTGGTGGGACTGAGACCCGGGGCCGATGCCGCCGACGGCTACCCCCTGAGCCCCCGCCCCAGCCTCCGCAGCCCCTCACCGATCTCCTCCGGTGTCTGGGTCACGAAGCAGAGCCGGAGGGTGGAGCGGTCGGGGTCGGCGGCGTAGAACGGCGCGCCGGGGACGTACGCCACGTCCTCCCGCACCACCTGCGGCAGCAGGGCGGCCGTGTCGTACGACTCCGGCAGCCGGGCCCAGAGGAACATGCCGCCGTCGGGCCGGTTCCACTCCGACCCCTCCGGCAGTGCGTCGCGCAGCCCCGCGAGCATGGCGTCCCGGCGGGCGCGGTACACGTGCGCCACCTTCGCCACGTGCGCGTCGAGGTCGGACACGGCCAAGTACCGTGCCGCCGCGAGCTGGTTGACGGTCGGCGTGTGCAGGTCCGCCGCCTGCTTGGCGACCGCGCAGGCACGGCGCAGCTCCCCGGGTGCCCGTAGCCAGCCCAGCCGCAGACCGGGGGCCATGACCTTGGAGAAGGAGCCGAGCAGGACCGTACGGTCGCGGGCGTCGGGGTGGGCGGCTATCCAGGGGACGCGCTCACCGTCGTAGCGGAGTTCGCCGTAGGGGTCGTCCTCGACGATCCACAGCCCGTGCCGGGCCGCGACGGAGGCGACCGCGGCGCGGCGGTCGGCGGGCAGGGTGCGGCCGGTGGGGTTCTGGAAGGTGGGCACGGTGTAGAGGAGCTTGGGCCGCTCCCGCACCACCAGTTCCGCCAGGGCGTCCGGGTCGAGGCCCTCCGCGTCCCCCGGCACGGCCACGACCCGCGCGCCCGCCAGGCCGAACACCTGAAGGGCCGCCAGATAGCAGGGGGCCTCGACCAGGACCGTGTCACCGGGGTCGATCAGGGCCGTGGCCAGCAGGGACAGCGCCTGCTGCGAACCGGTGGTGACCAGCAGGTCGTCGGCCTCCGTCGGCAGTCCCCGCACCGACATCCGCGCCGCCAGCCGCTCCCGCAGCTCCGGCTCGCCCTCCGTCGTGGCGTACTGGAGCGCCTGCCCCGGCATCTCCTCCAGGACGTACCGGAACGCCGCCGCCACGCCCTCCCGGTCGAACAGCTCGGGCGCGGGCAGCCCGCCCGCGAAGTTGATCACCTCGGGGCGGGCGGTGACGGCGAGGATGTCCCGCACGGGCGACCCCCCGGTGGACCGGGCACGGGCGGCCAGCGGAGGCAGAGCGACGGACACGGACACGGATGCGGATGCGGATGCGGATGCGGATGCGGATGCGGGAGTCATGCCCGCACCCTAGGGACATAAATGGCGACTACATATACGTTTCCGGCATCCGGACGCCCCGCACGTCCCTCACCCCTTCGTCCCCGTCGCCCCGTACACGTTGATGTCGTCGTCCGTGACGTCGTTGATGTCCCGGTAGCGGATCTTCTCGATGTCGTCGAGGGCCGCGAAGTCGGCCGGGTCGACGGCGGGCGGGGCAGGCGCCGGCCCCGGATGCCAGCGGTGCACGGGCACCACCCCCGGCGGATCGAGCACCACGCCCGCCGCCTCGCCGACCAGCCGCTCCACCTCCTCCCGCGACCGGAACACAAAGGTGAACCCCCGCTCGGTGTACGTCCGTTGGACCGCCCGGGTCGGCTCCGGATGCAGCTCGTCCGTGAGATGTGTGAGCACCAGCCGGCTGCCGGAGGGCAGCGCCTCGACCAGCTCCCGCACCACCGGATACGCCTGCTCGTCCTCGACGAAGTGCAGAACCGCCACCAGGCACAGGGCGATCGGTTGGGCGAAGTCGAGTGTCTTCGCGGCCCGTTCGAGGATGCGGGCCGGTTCGAGGAGATCGGCGTCGACGAAGTCCGTACGCCCCTCGGGGCTGCCGGCCAGCAGGTGGCGGGCATGCGCGAGCACCACCGGATCGTGGTCGACGTACACGACCCGCGCCTCCGGCACGACCCCCTGCGCGATCTGGTGGACGTTCTCGGCGGTGGGCAGTCCGGTGCCCACATCGAGGAACTGCCGTATGCCGTCCTCCGCGACCAGCCGCGTCACCGCCCGCCGCAGGAAGTCGCGGTTGTGCCGTACGTCGAGGTAGCCGCGCGGGTTGGCGGCGAGGGCCGCGGCAGCCGCCTCGCGGTCCACGGGGTAGTTGTCACGTCCGCCGAGGAAGACGTCGTAGACACGCGCCGGGTGGGCTCTGCTGGTGTCGATCGCCTGGGACACAAGGCTCCCTCCGAGGGTGGAAAGCCTCCGACGGCGTCCCACATCGTGTCCCAGCGGGATGCCGTTTCCGCAGGTCAGCACGGACGGGACCGATCCGGCGTCCCGACTTGGGCGACGGGTGTGGAAGCTCGGAGGCGCTACGACACAGGCTTGCCCCATGCCGACACGCCCCACGCGCCCCGCCCGCGTCCGCCTCCTGGCCACCACCCTGATCGCGGTCGCCGCCCTCACCCTCACCGCCTGCCGCGACGGCGAGGGCCTGCGCGACGAGGGCCCGTCCGGAACCGGAGCCGCTACCGGAGCTTCCGAGCAGCCTCGGTCGCCCAGTAGGTGAGGATGTTCCGCGCCCCGGCCCGCTTGATCCCGGTCAGCGTCTCGAAGATCGCCCGGTCCCGGTCGATCCAGCCCTTCTCGGCGGCGGCCTCGACCATCGAGTACTCGCCGGAGATCTGGTACGCGGCCACCGGCACGTCCACCGCGTCCGCGACCCGCGCGAGGACGTCGAGGTAGGGCCCGGCCGGCTTGACCATCACCATGTCGGCCCCCTCCTCCAGGTCCAGCGCCAGCTCACGCATCGACTCCCGCAGATTCGCCGGGTCCTGCTGATACGTCTTCCGGTCGCCCTTCAGCGACGACCCGACGGCCTCCCGGAAGGGCCCGAAGAACACGGACGCATACTTGGCGGTGTAGGCGAGGACCGCCACGTCCTGCCGCCCGATCTGGTCGAGCGCGTCGCGGACGACCCCGATCTGGCCGTCCATCATCCCGCTGGGCCCCACCACATGGGCCCCCGCGTCGGCCTGCACCTGCGCCATCTCGGCGTACCGCTCCAGGGTGGCGTCGTTGTCGACCCGCCCCTCTGCGTCCAGCACCCCGCAGTGCCCGTGATCGGTCGTCTCGTCGAGGCACAGATCGGACATGACGAGCAGCTCGTCCCCGACCTCGGCCCGCACATCCCGGATGGCGACCTGCAGAATCCCCTCCGGGTCGGTCCCCGGCGTCCCGAGCGCGTCCTTCTTCGACTCCTCCGGCACACCGAACAGCATGATCCCGGAGACCCCGGCCTCCACGGCCTCCAGCGCCGCCTTCTTCAGGCTGTCCCGGGTGTGCTGCACCACGCCGGGCATCGCCTGGATCGGCACCGGCTCACTCACACCCTCGCGCACGAACGCGGGCAGGATGAAGTCGGCCGGGTGCAGCCGCGTCTCGGCGACCATCCGTCGCATGACAGGGGTGGTGCGCAGCCGCCGGGGACGCGAACCGGGGAAGGAACCGTACGTCGTCATACCACCTACGCTACGCCCGACCGGCCCGCCCCTTTGCCGACGACCAGTCGGCCGTGGGGCGCACCTGTGCGATTCTCCTGTCCCACCGGCACCCGAAGCCGGCGCCGAGAACGGCGAGTTCGGCGAGTTCGGCGAGTTCGGCGAGTTCGGCGAGAGCAGCGAGAACGGATGGCCATGCACAGCGACTCAGACGACACGACTGTTCCCGACCGCCGCGAGGGGATATCGAGCCGACGCCGGTTCCTCGGTCTCGTCACGGCCGCGACCGCCGCCGTCGGGGCTGCCGTGACCGGTGGGGCGGCCTTCGCCTCGGACCCGGCCGCGCCGCCGCGGACGTTCCGCTCGCAGCGGGGCGTCGACCGCCGTGAGCGGGCCGTCGCGAGGATCCTGAACGCCGCCGACCCCACGGCCGTCGCGGCCTGGATCACCGGCACGGGAACCGCTCCCGACGAGCTCAGGACGGAGACGGAAACCCAGGTCAACGCCCTCGCCGACGCCGCGGCGGCAGCCACGGGCACCGACCGGGGCGCGGTCGTCGTCTCCTGGGTGCGCACCGCCCCGACCCAGCGCTCGATATGGGACCGCAAGTACGACTTCCTGCGCACCGGCTCGGGCGGCGCCGGCACCTTCGGCATCGTCACCGACGAGATCCGCGCCCGGTACCCCGACCAGCTGGGCACGGACCCGCAGTGGGACCCGGACAAGGAATCCCACCGCGAGGTGTGGGCGGCCCTGACCTCCGAGGAACGCCAGATCGAGATACTCCGCACCTCGACGGCGCCCGGCGTCTCACGGCACCACCTGGGCTCCGACGCCGACTTCTTCGACACCACGCCCCAGAACTGGACGGACGACGGCCCCCAGGCCGCCAACTACCGGTGGCTGCGCGCGAACGCGGCCCCCTACGGCTTCCTCCAGACGTACACGGCCGCCTCGGCCGCGGCCACGCCCGCGATCAGCGAGGAGCGCTGGCACTGGTCCTACGCGCCGGTCGCCGAGGCGGTCCTGGGCTTCGTCCGCGCACACGAGGACGTGATCGAGGGCGCGCTGGACGCGCTGTGGGCCTACGACCCGACGCGGTACACGTACATCAAGGCGAACTGGCGCAACTACATGTTCCACGTGAACGAGCAGGCGTACTTCGCCTGAGCGCTGAGCGCTGACCGCTGAGCACTCAGCGCTGAGCCGAGCAACGCGGAGCGCCCCCCACCCGCACGGGAGCGCTCCGCCCAGCCTCAGGTAGCCCGCCGCCTGCGCGACCCCGGCCGCCGCTCACTCGGCCGCGTCACCGGATCCCCGGCCTCCAGCGCCGCCGCCCGCCGCCGCAGCCCGTGGTCCGCCAGCGCCTCCGCCAGCTTGTGCACGGACGGCTCCGGAGCCATGACGTCGACCCGCAGCCCGTGCTCCTCCGCCGTCTTGGCGGTCGCCGGGCCGATACACGCGATCACGGTCACGCTGTGCGGCTTGCCCGCGATACCCACCAGGTTCCGCACGGTGGACGACGACGTGAACAGCACCGCGTCGAAGCCACCGCCCTTGATCGCCTCCCGGGTCTCGGCAGGCGGCGGCGACGCGCGCACGGTCCGGTAGGCCGTGACGTCGTCCACCTCCCAGCCCAGCT
This sequence comes from Streptomyces vulcanius, assembly GCF_042653945.1. Classification (NCBI taxonomy): domain Bacteria; kingdom Bacillati; phylum Actinomycetota; class Actinomycetes; order Kitasatosporales; family Streptomycetaceae; genus Streptomyces; species Streptomyces vulcanius. Next base: position 173,599 of record NZ_JBHSFK010000022.1, read on the forward strand.
CGATGAGACCGGCGACCAGCGTCTCCGTGGCGATGTCCGCCCGGGGCAGGAACACCCGGTCGATGGGGTCGAACACCGGGTCGTAGGGCGGCCAGTCCTCCAGCAGCCCCGCCGCGCTTTGCTCCCCGCTCGGCACCAGGTCCGGCTTCACGCCGAAGGCGACCAGCGCCTTCGCCGTCTGCTCCCCCACGGCCGCGACCTTGATACCGGCGAACGCGCGTGCGTCGAGCCCGTACTCCTCGAACTTCTCCCGCACCGCCTTCACCGCGTTGACCGACGTGAAGGCGATCCACTCGTACCGCCCGGTGACGAGCCCCTTCACGGCCCGCTCCATCTGCTGGGGCGTGCGCGGCGGTTCCACGGCGATCGTCGGCACCTCGTGCGGTACGGCCCCGTACGAGCGCAGTTGGTCGGAGAGCGACGCCGCCTGTTCCTTGGTCCGCGGGACGAGGACCTTCCAGCCGAACAGCGGCTTGGACTCGAACCACGCCAGCTGGTCGCGCAGGGCGGGGGCGGAACGCTCGCCGACCACGGCTATCACCGGCCGGCCACCCTCCGCCGAGGGCAGCACCTTGGCCTGCTTCAGCGTCTGGGCGATCGTGCCGAGGGTCGCGGACCAGGTGCGCTGACGGGTCGTCGTACCGGCGACCGTGACGGTCATCGGGGTGTCGGGCTTGCGGCCGGCGGAGACCAGCTCGCCCGCGGCGGCGCCGATCGAGTCGAGGGTCGTCGACACGACGACCGTGCCGTCGGAGGCTCCCACCTCCGTCCAGCAGCGGTCCGAGGCCGTGCGCGCGTCCACGAAACGGACGTCCGCGCCCTGCGCGTCGCGCAGCGGCACACCGGCGTACGCGGGCACGCCGACGGCCGCCGCGACACCGGGGACGACCTCGAAGGGCACACCGGCGGCAGCGCACGCGAGCATTTCCTCCGCCGCGTACGTATCGAGTCCGGGGTCCCCGGACACCGCACGGACGACCCGCCTGCCGCCCCGCGCGGCCTCCATGACAAGATGTGAGGCATCCCGCACAACGGGTACCTCAACGCTTTTTGACGTGCTGTCAACAAGCGTGGGGCCAGGCTTGCCAGTGCCCGGAAGAGGGTCCGAAGAAGGACCGGTTTCCGCGTGCACGACGGCGACGCCGGGTCGCGCGTGCGTCCGTACGACGTCGAGCACCTCGCGCTCGACGACGAGGACGTCCGCGTTCGCCAGCGCCTCCACGGCGCGCAGAGTCAGTAGTCCCGGATCCCCGGGTCCGGCACCCAGGAAGGTGACGTGCCCGTGTTCAGGACCAGCGGCAGGAAAGGCGGTGGGGCTCACTGTGCTCGCTCCCCCATCAGACCGGCCGCGCCCTGGGCGAGCATCTCGGCCGCGAGTTCGCGACCGAGCGCCATTGCCCCGTCGTGTGTCTCGGGCACGGGACCGGTGGTGGACAGCTGCACCATGCGGGTGCCGTCGGTCGTGCCGACGACTCCCCGCAGGCGCATTTCCTTGACAATCTGCCCGTCGGCCAGAAGGTCGGCCAGCGCGCCCACAGGGGCGGAGCAGCCGGCCTCCAGGGCGGCGAGCAGTGACCGTTCGGCGGTGACGGCGACCCGGGTGAAGGGGTCGTCGAGTTCGCCGAGCGCGGCGACGAGGTCCGCATTCGCGGCGGTGCACTCGATCGCCAGTGCTCCCTGGCCGGGAGCGGGCAGAACCGTGTCTATCGACAGGAAGTCGGTGACGTCGTCGAGGCGGCCCATGCGGCTCAGGCCGGCCGCGGCCAGCACCACGGCGTCCAGCTCGCCGTCCCGTACGTACCCGATCCTCGTGTCGACGTTGCCGCGTATCGGGACCGTCTCGATGTCCAGTCCGTGGCCGCGGGCGTACGCGTTGAGCTGGGCCATACGGCGCGGCGAACCGGTGCCGATGCGCGCCCCGCGCGGCAGGTCGGTGAACTTCAGCGCGTCACGGGCGACGATGACGTCGCGCGGGTCCTCGCGCACCGGTACGGCGGCCAGGACGAGGTCCTCGGGCTGCGTGGTCGGCAGGTCCTTCAGCGAGTGAACCGCGAAGTCGACCTCGCCCCTGGCCAGCGCGTCCCGCAGCGCGGTGACGAAGACTCCCGTGCCGCCGATCTGCGCGAGCTGCTCGCGGGAGACATCGCCGTAGGTGGTGATCTCGACGAGCTCGACGGGCCGTCCGGTCACCCGGCTCACGGCGTCCGCGACCTGCCCGGACTGGGCCAGGGCGAGTTTGCTCCGTCTGGTCCCGAGCCTCAAGGCTCTCGTACTCATGCCGCTCATGCCGGCCCTCGGTTCTCTGCGTTCTTCTCGGTGCTGTCCTCGGCCCGGGACACGGCGGCCACCGCCTCGGGGTCGAGGTCGAACAGGGTCCGCAGCGCGTCCGCGTACCCGGCGCCGCCGGGTTCGGCCGCGAGCTGCTTGACCCTGACGGTCGGCGCGTGCAGCAGTTTGTCGACGACGCGCTTCACGGTCTGGGTGATCTCGGCGCGGTGCTTGTCGTCGAGCGCGGGCAGCCGCCCCTCCAGGCGGGCGATCTCGTTCGCCACCACATCGGCGGCCATCGTGCGCAGCGCGACGACGGTCGGGGTGATGTGCGCGGCCCGCTGGGCGGCGCCGAACGCGGCGACCTCTTCGGCGACGATCCGCCGCACCAGGTCCACGTCCGTCGCCATCGGCGCGTCCGCGGACGCCTCCGACAGCGACTCGATGTCGACGAGGCGCACCCCGGCCAGCCGGTGCGCCGCCGCGTCGACGTCCCGCGGCATCGCGAGGTCGAGCAGGCACAGCACCGGTTCGGGGCGCACGAGGGTGGCGACCGGCTCCGGAACACGGCGCTCGGGGATGCGGCCGACGGTGGCGGCGGTGGCGGCGAGCGCGCTGATCAGCTCGGCGTCGGCCTCGGGGCCGCGCCGGGCGGCCGTACGGCGGTCCACGCCGGCGTTGTCGACCCAGGCGGCGTGCTGCTCGAGGGTGGCGGCGTCCATCCCGGCCACGGCGGCCTCGCCCATGACGGAGAAGCCGGGCTGCTGCTGCACGGCGGACAGGTCCAGCGGGCACCCGTCCTCGGTACCGAGGCTGGTGGCCGGCAGGGCCGGTGCCGAAGGGGTCTCCTGGTCGTCGAGGGCGACCGGCGCGCCGGTACGGCGCTCGACCGCCTCGGCGATCCCCTCCGCGGTGAGGACGAGGCCCGTCGCCCCTGTACAGGAGACGGCGACGTCGGCACGTGTCAGCTCGGCCGGCACCGATTCCATCGGGACCGCGCGGGCCGCCACGTCCGTGGTCTCGTCCTCGGTCAGTATCTGGGCGAGCCGTTCGGCGCGGTCGAGGGTGCGGTTGGCGACGACGACCTCGGCGACCCCGGCGCGCGCGAGGGTCGCGGCGGCGAGGGAGGACATCGAGCCCGCCCCGATGACCAGCGCCTTCTTGCCGCGGGCCCAGTCCCGTACGTCACCGCCCGCGGCGAACTGCTCGAGCCCGAAGGTGACCAGCGACTGCCCGGCCCGGTCGATGCCGGTCTCGGAGTGAGCGCGTTTGCCGACCCTGAGCCCCTGCTGGAACAGGTCGTTCATCAGCCGGCCCGCGGTGTGCAGCTCCTGCGCGGCCGCCAGGGAGTCCTTGAGCTGCCCGAGGATCTGCCCCTCGCCGACGACCATCGAGTCGAGGCCGCAGGCCACCGAGAACAGGTGGTGGACGGCGCGGTCCTCGTAGTGGACGTAGAGGTAGGGGGTGAGCTCCTCGAGCCCGACCCCGCTGTGCTGGGCGAGCAGCGTGGACAGCTCGGCGACCCCGGCGTGGAACTTGTCCACATCGGCGTAGAGCTCGATGCGGTTGCAGGTGGCGAGGACGGCGGCCTCGGCGGCCGGTTCGGCGGCGACCGTGTCCTGGAGCAGCTTGAACTGGGCGTCGCTGGAGAGGGAGGCCCGCTCCAGGACGCTCACGGGAGCGCTGCGGTGACTGAGTCCGACGACGAGAAGGCTCATGCCGGCATCACGGCGGGTACGTCCCCGTCGGGTCCCTGGTCGGTGTCGTGCGCGACGACGTCATGGCCGACGGATTCCGGTACGGCCCCGTCGTGGGCCGCGGCGCTCTCCTCGCCGGCCTTGCGCTGCTCGTGGAAGGCGAGGATCTGCAGCTCGATGGAGAGGTCGACCTTGCGCACGTCGACACCGTCCGGGACGGACAGCACGGTCGGCGCGAAGTTCAGGATGGAGGTGACCCCGGCGGCCACGAGCCGGTCGCAGACCGGCTGGGCGGCACCGGCCGGGGTGGCGATGACACCGATCGACACACCGTTGTCGCTGATGATCCGCTCGAGGTCGTCGGAGTGCTGGACGGGAATGCCGGCGACGGGCTTCCCCGCCATCGCCGGATCCGCGTCGATGAGCGCCGCGACCCGGAACCCGCGCGAGGCGAACCCGCCGTAGTTGGCGAGGGCGGCCCCGAGGTTTCCGATGCCGACGATCACTACGGGCCAGTCCTGGGTGAGGCCCAGCTCACGCGAGATCTGGTAGACGAGATACTCGACGTCGTAGCCGACACCGCGCGTTCCGTAAGAACCCAGGTAGGAGAAGTCCTTGCGCAGCTTCGCGGAGTTGACCCCCGCCGCCGCGGCCAGTTCCTCGGAGGAGACCGTGGGTACCGAGCGCTCCGAGAGTCCGGTCAGCGCACGGAGGTACAGCGGAAGCCTGGCGACGGTGGCCTCGGGAATCCCTCGGCTACGGGTCGCCGGTCGGTGAGTTCGGCCAGTTGCCACGGTGCTCCTGCGGGTAGAGCGGGGCTGCGGACGGTCACACGTTCCCAGACCGCCCCGTCGACAGCAGGCTATGTCTTTGTGAACGCGTGCACAAAGATGGTGTCCGATTTGCCCGGGCAACGTGACCGGGGTCACGCGCGTCACACCTGGGCCCGTCCGTGGGGGCAAAACCGACACGCTCCTAGTGAATCCCGCCCCCGAGACCAGACTGCCATCGATCCTAAGCGACGTTCGCTACGGCCTTGTACTACTCGGTCAGTTCTGTCCGGACAGTTCTTTGCGCAGCCGCTTCTCGTCGACGCGCCAGAAGGTGTGCTGACGACCGTCGACGAGAACGACGGGGATCTGCTCCCAGTACCGCTCGTGGAGTCCGGCGTCCTGGGTGATGTCCTTCCATTCCCATGGGGTGCCGAGCTCCCCGCAGACCTTCTCGACCACCGCCTGCGCGTCCTCGCACAGATGACAGTCGGGCTTTCCGATGAGCGTGACCGACCGCTCACGCGGGTCGGCGTCACGGTCGGCGTTACGTCGAAAGAGGGGACTCATGTCGGCCATTCTCACCCCCACCTGGCGCCCCCTTAACGGTCAAGTCGCGGAGAGTTCACACCCTTCGAACCTCGTGGCTCCGGAACCACGGAACAGACTGGCTATGCTCACGCCATGGCCGCTCTCGGATGGCTCACTCCCCGTAGGCGCTCCGCCACGGCGCGGAGCGTGTTGGCAGGCGAGGCCTCGGCGGAGGCCGCCCGCAAGTCCACGCAGGAAGCCCAGCAGGAACAGCAGGTCCCGGAGGAAGGGGCCGAACCGCCGTTCCCCGTGCACGGCGACGTCCTCGCCGCCGCTTTCTTCGACCTGGACAACACCGTGATGCAGGGCGCCGCCCTGTTCCACTTCGGCCGTGGCCTGTACAAGCGCAAGTTCTTCGAGACGCGCGACCTGGTCCGGTTCGCCTGGCAGCAGGCGTGGTTCCGGCTGGCGGGCGTCGAGGACCCCGAGCACATGCAGGACGCCCGCGACTCGGCCCTGTCCATCGTCAAGGGCCACCGCGTCGCCGAACTGATGTCGATCGGCGAGGAGATCTACGACGAGTACATGGCCGAGCGCATCTGGCCGGGCACCCGGGCGCTCGCCCAGGCCCACCTGGACGCGGGCCAGAAGGTGTGGCTGGTCACAGCGGCCCCGGTGGAGATCGCCCAGGTGATCGCCCGCCGCCTCGGCCTGACCGGCGCCCTCGGCACGGTCGCCGAGTCCGTCGACGGCATCTACACCGGCAAGCTCGTCGGCGAACCCCTGCACGGCCCGGCGAAGGCGGAGGCCGTCCGCGCCCTGGCCGCCGCGGAGGGCCTGGACCTCTCCCGCTGCGCCGCGTACAGCGACTCCCACAACGACATCCCGATGCTCTCGCTGGTGGGCCACCCCTACGCCATCAACCCCGACACCAAGCTCCGCAAGCACGCCCACAACCTCGACTGGCGCCTGCGCGACTACCGCACAGGCCGCAAGGCGGCGAAGGTCGGCATCCCGGCGGCGGCAGGAGTCGGCGCGGTGGCAGGCGGCACGGCAGCGGCCATCGCCCTGCACAGGCGACGCCGGTAACTCGACGCGATACCGAAGAGACGGTCGTACCCCCAGGGACGGCCGTCTACTCGCGTTGTCCGCGCACAGCCACAACACGCCCCCGACTGACTCGAAACTCGAACTCTTCCGATCAACAACCGCTCACTCCACGCGACTTGATCGAGCGCCAATCGGCCACAAATACGACGTAATCGAAGTTTTGAGCAACTCGGTGTAGCAGCGCCTGCACGAAGCGTTATTCTCCTCAGACGCAAACCGGAACCCCCCTGTCGCTACGACGGGTGAAAGGTCCCGCACTGCACGTGATGGAAGCTCTGCCTCTGGGAGTCCCGTGTACCCACACGTCGGGGTTGACACCTCGGGCCTGGCTACGCTGCGCGCAAGGGTCGCTACGGTCCAGGACCTGTTGCGCGGCTTCGTCCCCACCGCGTACGCCGTCCCCGCCTTCGCCGGCGCCACACCAACAGGCCCGTGCTACGCACTGGCGGAAAGCAGCGCCGCCGTCGGCAGAAGAGGACGTACAACCGGCGCGACCACCACCCGCCGCCCTGCCGCAGACAGCGACAGCGCCCGGATGATGGACCTCGTCGAACGCGCACAGGCCGGTGAGGCCGAGGCCTTCGGCCGCCTGTACGACCAGTACAGCGACACCGTCTACCGCTACATCTACTACCGCGTCGGCGGCAAGGCGACCGCGGAGGACCTCACCAGTGAGACGTTCCTGCGCGCGCTGCGCCGCATCGGCACCTTCACCTGGCAGGGCCGCGACTTCGGCGCCTGGCTGGTCACCATCGCCCGCAACCTCGTCGCCGACCACTTCAAGTCGAGCCGCTTCCGGCTCGAGGTGACGACCGGCGAGATGCTCGACGCGAACGAGGTCGCGCGCTCCCCCGAGGACTCCGTCCTGGAGTCCCTCTCCAACGCCGCGCTGCTGGACGCCGTACGCCGGCTCAACCCCCAGCAGCAGGAGTGCGTGACCCTCCGATTCCTCCAGGGTCTGTCCGTCGCCGAGACCGCGCGCGTGATGGGCAAGAACGAGGGCGCGATCAAGACCCTCCAGTACCGTGCCGTCCGCACTCTGGCCCGGCTCCTCCCGGACGACGCGCGCTGAGTCCACCCGACTGGCCGCACCTACTGTCGGCCATCCCCAACTCACGTTCAGTGAAAGTCCGTTGACTTCCCGATCCGATCATCCGCCGTCCGTAACCCAAGTGCCGCGCCAGTCGTTGTGCGGGATACAGGCTCCCTGTGGTCACGTCCTGGCCGACCCCGATCACTCGATCGGGGGAAAGCAGTACGGGGCGTGCAACCCCCGAGACCCCCGGGGAGTCGACCGTCATGACGAGAGGAGGTGCCGCCAGTGATCGCGAACGTATCGGCGCACCGGCGGGCGAACGCCTTCGCCCAGGCCCTGGAGGAGCGGTCCGACCCGGACACGCCCGCCCAGGACACGGCGGCCGAGCAGACCGAAGGATCGCCACCGGCACCGGCCGCTGCGGACCAGACCGAGCGGGGCCGCCTCCTGGCCCTCGCGACGAGTCTCGCCGAGCTGCCGAAGCCGGAGTTCGATCCCGCGGTCAAGGTCGTCCAGCGGGCCCAGTTGGTCGCCGCGATGGAGGCCATGCTGCGGGCGGGCACCGCGGGAGGCGAAGCGGACCCTTCGGTACCGGAGCAGCGTTCGCACCGCGCCCGGGGCGCCCACCGGGCGAATCCCCTGGGCAAGTTCCGACCTCGTTCCCGGCTCGCCAAGGGCCTCACCGCGGGCGGCCTGAGCGTCGGCGTCGCCGCGGGAGCCTTCGGCGGAGTCGCCGCCGCGAGTTCCGACGCCCTCCCGGGTGACGGGCTCTACGGACTCAAGCGCGGCATCGAGGACTTCAAGCTCAACTACCTGTCCGACGGCGACGACGCGCGCGGCCGGGGCTACCTCGACCAGGCCTCCACCCGGCTGAGCGAGGCCCGTCGCCTCATGGAGCGTGGCCGCGGCGGCGATCTCGACCACGAGTCCCTCGGCGAGATCCGACGCGCCCTCAGCGGCATGCAGCACGACGCCACCGAGGGCCACCGCCTACTGCACGAGGCCTACGAGCGCGATCCCGACTCCCTCGGCCCCATCCAGGCCCTGGAGGCGTTCTCCCGCTCGCACCGCGAGGCCTGGGGCGCACTGCGCCAGAAGCTGCCCGTCCAGCTGGGCGACGTGAGCCAACAGGTCTCATCGGTCTTCGACGCCATAGACGAAGAGGTCGCCCCGCTCCAGTCCCTCCTCCCCCGCCCCCCGGCCCAGGGCGGCGGAACCAGCAGGCAGGGATCGAACCCGACATCGTCCACCGGCTCCTCGCCGACGGACACCGGCCACGCCACATCTCCCACCAACGACGCCTCCCACCAGGCCGGCACGGGCGACACCGGCAGCAGAAGCCCCGGCAAGCCCTCGTCGTCCACCTCCGACACCGCCGACGACGGCGGCCTCCTCGGCGGCAGCACGGGCGGCCTCCTGGACCCCCCGAAGGACACCGGCACCACGCCCCCGTCCGCCACCCTTCCCACCACCGCCCCCGACGTCACCATCCCCCCGCTCCTCCCCGGCCTCCTACCGGGCCTGGGCATCGACAGCGAGGACACGGAGTAACCCGTACGGCGGTGGGGGCACCCTTCAAAAAGGGTGCCCCCACCGCCGTACGCCTGCCCTGGAAGAACACCGACCGCCGCTGCACCAGCAGCCTGGCCCCTCCTGTCTGCTGCCCTCGCACTGCTGCGCAGGCTTCGCACAGCTGCGCCGGACTCCGTCCGCCGGCCCCCCGCAGACCGGCGCCGCCGACAGGCCCCGTCAGAAGAACACCGACCGCCGCTGCACCAGCAGCTTGTAGAGGGTGTGCTGGATCTGTTCGCGGACCTGGTCGGTCAGGTTGAACATCAGCATCGGGTCCTCCGCCGCCTCCGGCGGATAGCCGTCCGTCGGGATCGGCTCGCCGAACTGGATCGTCCACTTGGTGGGCAGCGGGATCCCACCCAGCGGGCCCAGCCACGGGAACGTCGGCGTCAGCGGGAAGTACGGGAAGCCCAGCACCCGCGCGAGGGTCTTCGCGTTGCCGATCATCGGGTAGATCTCCTCCGCCCCGACGATCGAGCACGGAACGATCGGCGCCCCCTGCCGCAGCGCCGTGGACACGAAGCCGCCCCGCCCGAACCGCTGGAGCTTGTACCGCTCGCTGAACGGCTTCCCGATGCCCTTGAAGCCCTCCGGCATCACCCCGACCAGTTCCCCCGCCCCGAGCAGCCGCTCGGCGTCCTCCGCGCAGGCGAGGGTGTGCCCCAGCTTCCGGGCGAGTTCGTTGACGACCGGCAGCACGAAGACCAGGTCGGCGGCGAGCAGCCGCAGATGCCGGTCGGCGGGGTGATGGTCGTGGACGGCGACCTGCATCATCAGCCCGTCCAGCGGCAGCGTGCCCGAGTGGTTGGCGACGATCAGCGCCCCGCCCTCGGCCGGGATGTTCTCGATGCCCTTCACGTCGACCCGGAAGTACTTCTCGTACACCGGCCGCAGCAGGGACATCAGGACCTGGTCGGTGAGCTCCTCGTCGTAGCCGAAGTCGTCGACCTCGTAGTCGCCCGTGAGCCGCCGGCGCAGGAAGGCCAGCCCGCCCGCGATCCGCCGCTCCAGGCTCCCCTCGTTCCGCCCGCCCGTCACATCCGTCACGGAAACATCATCCTGCGCGTCCGCGCTGGTGGGCAGGGTCTGAACCCCACGGATCTCACCGATCTCACCGGCATCGCCGATCTCACGGACCTGTGCGACCGACTCGCCGTTCACGTTCTTGCGCCGGCTCCCGCCGCCGCGCCGCCGCGGCGACCGCGCCAGGGCGCCCCCACGGGTCCGGTCGTCGTCGAACGGAATGACCTTGGCGTCCGCCATCGTTGCTGCGCTCCTCGGTTGGCGCTAGTCGGCGCTAGTTGGCGCTCGGCGTCGGGGGGTGGGCCAGGCTCAGCGCGGCGATCCGGTCGACCGCCTCCACGACCGCCTCGGGCGGCAGCAGTCCGGGGCCCTGGCTGCGCGCGAAGTCCGCGAAGGTCTCGGCCGTCGTGTACTTCGGCGTGAACCCCAGCGTCTCGCGCATCTGCGTGGTCGACACCACCCGCCCGTGGGTCAGCAGCCGGATCTGCTCGGGCGAGAAGTCCGACATGCCCAGCGTCCGCCCCAGGGACCCCGCCCAGGTGACGGCCGGCAGCAGCAGCGGCAGCGTGGGCCGGCCGAGCCGCCGCGCGCACTGCGACAGCAGCAGCACCCCGTCCCCGGCGATGTTGAACGTGCCGCTGTTGAGCGTGCCCCGCTCGGGCTCGTGGGAGGCGATCCGCAGCACCTCGATCACGTCGTCCTCGTGCACGAACTGCAGCCGCGGGTCGTAGCCGAACACGGTGGGCAGCAGCGGCAGCGAGAAGTAGGAGGCCAGCGGGGTCTCGGCGGTCGGCCCGAGAATGTTCGCGAACCGCAGCACGCACACGGCCACATCGGGCCGCCGCCGCGCGAACCCGCGCACATACCCCTCCACCTCGACCGTGTCCTTGGCGAACCCGCCACTGGGCAGCGACTTGGCGGAGGTGGTCTCGGTGAACACGGCAGGATCCCGGGACGCGGACCCGTACACGTTCGTACTGGACTTCACGACCAGCCGCTTCACACTCGGCGACTTCTGACAGGCACCCAGCAGCTGCATGGTCCCGATGACGTTGGTCTCCTTGACCGTGGTCCGGCTGCCACTGCCCAGCGCGGTCGCCGTCACATCGAGGTGTACGACCGTGTCGGCGCCGGTCTCGGCCAGCACCCGCGCGACGGTGGGCTGCCGGATGTCGGCCTGGACGAACTCGGCCCCGCCGAGATGGTGCTCGGGCCGCACCGCGTCCAGGCCGATGACCCGTTCGACGTCCGGGTCACGCTGAATCCGTCGTACGAACCGGCCCCCCAGCTGACGGGCCACTCCGGTCACGAGCACGACCTTCCCCAAGACCAGCGCCTTCCTCTCGTCCGCACTGATGCACTGCTCGTACCCTGCCGCGTTCCCCGTGTGCGGGCCAACCTATCCGGTCGATGTTGCGCTGCGATGACCACCCGATGCACGAAGTCACGACAACCTCCGGTCATACGACCAGATCAGACCACCTGGCCCATGCTGCCAGTCCAGGCATACGCACGGCGTTCAGCCGACCGCACACCACCCGGACATACGTGTGGCCCCCCGCCGGTCTCCCGGCTGGGGGGCCACACCACGCTTCCGCGACTCGCGTCGGAAGAGAACCTCGAATCAGGTCCTACTTCTTGTTACGACGCTGGACGCGCGTGCGCTTGAGCAGCTTGCGGTGCTTCTTCTTGGCCATCCGCTTGCGCCGCTTCTTGATAACAGAGCCCACGACTACCCTCGCTCACTTCTCATCACTCGGTGCTGGGCGCCATGGGCCCATACGACCTACGAGGGCCTAGCCTACCCGCCCGAGAGCTGAGGTCGTAATCGAGGCCCTTTCGCCGGCCCTTAACGGGCCTTCGAGGGCTCTTCGGTGGCTCTTCAAGGGTCGGAGGGGACCTGAACATGCCCTGGTACAGCCCCCTCCAGCCTCGGCACTCAGGCGGTTTCCACCCCCACATAACTCTCGCGGAGGTACTCGTGCACCGCTTGCTCGGGGACGCGGAAGGACCGCCCCACCCGGATCGCGGGCAGATGACCACTGTGCACCAGCCGGTACACGGTCATCTTCGACACTCGCATCACCGAGGCGACTTCCGCCACGGTAAGGAACTGAACCTCGTTCAGAGGCCTCTCGCCAGCTGCAGCCATGACACACCTGAACCTTCCGCACTCGACTCGACGGCCACCGGCTTCCCCTTCCGGTGACTCTTCGTCGTTGCGTGCTCACTCCCCAATGTAGGGGCGGGTGATGCGAGTGGGGAAGAGGTGCACCCATCGCAGGCCTACTGTGACAGACACGCCCGATTGAGTACGTAGCGGGTCAGCGGCAGGTAGTAATCGGACCGCACACCGTCATCAAGTGGAACGACGGCGGACACGACCCCCTCGGCCTCCCCCACGAACGGCGCGGGATCATCCGTATCCGCCAGCCCGATGGCCTCGAACCCCAGCTGACCTGCCCCGCAGACCCACCCGTGGTCCCCGATGACCAGATCCGGCAGCGGCCCGCCCCGCTCGGCAGCCACCCCCAGCGCCACCCGAACCGGCAGCGGTGAGTGGCTGTGCACAGGGGTCGCACAACCGGCGCATTCACGCTCCGCCTCCCGAACCACCCCAACCCCCCGGACGTAGTCGAGACGGTGTGTACGTAGACCGAACCGGGTCGTTATGTCGACACAGTGACCCTGCGCCGGGGTGAGGACTTCACATCCCTGCGCCGACAAAGCGTCTGCAAGCCCGGCGTAGAACCCCAGCAACCGGTCCGGATGCCCGGTCCCGAACAGCACCGCCCCACCACGCTGGGCAACCACCCGCACCCGCTCGGCGAAGACATCGAGCGCGGCAACGGTCAATTCCGGATCGATCACATCATGCCCGGAAACACATCGAGGATCGGCCGGAACCCCACACCTCTGTGCCATCAGCCCAACCAAATCCCGCTCACCCCACCGCCCTTGCGGATCAATCCCGATCAACACCCGAGGATCCCGAGCCGCGAACAACCGATACCGCCGCAGACTCACCTCCCGAGGAGTCCCCGCCACCCCCGCCAGCCCCACAGCGACGAGATACTCCCGAAGCCCCTCAGCACTCCACACCCCACCGATCCTGACGCCCCATCACCCCGCCCATCCCCCAACCCCGCAAAAACTCCCCACACGGGCTAAGCCCTCGCCCACCTCTCAGCCCACCGAGTCGGGTGGTGGGTGGGCAGAGGCCGGGGTCCGGGGGCGGAGCCCCCGGGAAGGGGGCTCAGGCCAGCAGCCCCCGCAGCGGAAACACCGCCCGCCGAGTCGCCAGTACCGCCTGATCCAACCGGTCCGCGGGGTCGTACCCCGCCTCCCACCCCCGCCACTCCACCGGCCACCGTCCATCGGTCATCCGCACCGGCGCCAGCTGCCGCGTCCGAGCGAACACATCCTGCCGCCAGCTCTCCGGAATCACCGTCTCCGGCGCCACCGGCTTCCCCGCCGCCACCCCCACCAGATGCGCCCACGACCGCGGCACCACATCCACCACCGCGTAACCGCCCCCACCCAACGCGACCCACTTCCCCCCGGCGTACTCATGAGCCAGCTCATGACACGCCACCTGCACCGCCCGCTGCGCGTCCAACGACACAGCCAAATGAGCCAGCGGATCCTCGAAATGCGTATCGGCACCATGCTGCGACACGACCACATCCGGCCGGAAATCAGCGATCAGCTCCGGCACCACCGCGTGAAACGCCCGCAACCACCCCGCGTCCCCGGTCCCCGCCGGCAACGCCACATTCACCGCGGCCCCGGCCCCCGCCCCCGCTCCCGTCTCCTCCGGCCACCCGGTCTGCGGAAACAACGTACGAGGATGCTCGTGCAACGAGATCGTCAGCACCCGAGGATCCTCCCAGAACGCGGCCTGCACACCGTCCCCGTGATGCACGTCCACATCCACATAGGCCACCCGCTCGGCCCCCAGCTCCAACAGCCGCGCGATGGCCAGCGAAGCGTCGTTGTAGATACAGAACCCCGCCGCACCCCCCGGCATCGCATGGTGCAGCCCACCCGAGAAGTTCACCGCGTGCAGCGCGTCCCCCCGCCACACCACCTCCGCCGCCCCCACCGACAACCCGGCGATGACAGCCGACACGTCATGCATCCCGGCAAAGGCCGGATCATCCATCGTCCCCAGCCCGTACGCCCCGTCCGCCGCCCCCGGATCCACGGAAGCCGCCTTCACGGCCTCGACGTAGTCCTCCCGGTGCACCAGCCGCAACGTCGACTCCCCGGCCGGCTTCGCCCGGACGACATCGCACTCCCGGTCGAGCCCGAGAGCACCCACCAGCTTCCGGGTCAGCTCCAGCCGTACCGGATCCATCGGATGCTCCGGACCGAAGTCATAGCCCGTTACTGCCTCGTCCCACATCAGCTGTGTGCGGCCGCTCATGCCCGCCACCGTATACGTCAGGTTGAGCGACGAACGACCTGGCATACACCAACGTCACCAGCACCAACACCATCGGCACCAGCATCGCGCCCCGATAGCTCCAGGTGTCCCCCAGCGCCCCCACCAACGGCGACCCCACGAGAAACCCCACGTAGTTGAAGACATTGAGCCGCGCGATCGCCGCATCGGACGCCCCCGGGAACAGCCTCCCCGCCGCCGCGAACGTCTGCGGCACCAGCACACACAACCCCAGCCCCACCAGCGTGAACCCGCCCATCCCGACCCACGGCCCGGGCGCCACCGCCACCACCGCGAACCCCACCGCCGCGACCACCGCCCCCACCCGCACCACGACCGCCGCCCCCAACCGCCGCACCCCGAAGTCCCCGATGGCCCGCCCGACCAACGTGGTCACCATGTACACGTTGTACGGAACCGTAGAGAGCTGCTCACTGCTCCCCAGCACATCCTTCAGATACTTCGCACCCCAGTTGGAAACCGTGGAGTCCCCGATATAGGCGAAGGCCATCACCAGGCACAACGGCAACAGCATCCGGAAGACAACCCGCCCGCTCTCCCCCTGCTTCCCGGGCGCCTCTTCCCCACCACCACCGGCAGCCCCGTCCACATACCACCGGCTCCCCACCAGCACGGCCGGCAGCAACACCGCCACCACCGGCAGATACGACACCCAGAGCGCGAGATGCCAGTGCGCCCCCGCCCACGCCAGCGAGGCCCCCACGATCCCGCCCAGGCTGAACGCGGCATGGAAACTCAGCATGATGCTGCGCCCGTACGTCCGCTGCAGACTCACCCCGAGCATGTTCATCGAGGCGTCCAGCACCCCCACGCACAACCCGAAGACGGCCAGGGCGATCCCCAGCTCCACCAGCTGGTCCCCCGAGCCCACCCCGACCAGCGCCAGCAGCACCACCGGCTGGGACCAGCGCAGCAGCCGGCTCGCCGGTATCCGCTTCACCAACTGCTCGGTGGTCACACTCCCCACCCCGGCCAGCACCGGCACCGCGGCGAGGAAGGCGGGCAGCCACGCGTCCGAGACGCCGTAACGATCCTGAATGGCCGGGATCCGCGTCACGAGCAGAGCGAACGCGGCGCCCTGCGTGAAAAAGCTGAACGCCAACGAGGCCCTACCGCGCCGCAGCACTTCTGTCATGGCGGCGAGCGTAGGGCCCCGGCGTACTCGTGGGTAGATCCAGCCAAAGATGAATTTCCCTCAGCTTTACCGGGCGAGAGCGACGACCGGCACTCCCGCCTCCTGGCCCTCAGCCTCAACCACGGCCTCCACCTGGGCCTCGTCGGCAAGGATCCCCTGCATGGCCCCGGCGGCAAGCCCCCCACTCACCACCACACCGATCCCGATCGCCACGACCATCACCACGGACCCGAGCCACACCATCGTCTCCACCGGCACCGTGTACGCCCCCACGACCCGCAGGACGCACTCCGCGAGCAGCACCACGCCCCAGACCACCGAGAAGACCCGCTCGCCCCGCAGAAAGGCCGCGGAGCCCTTCGCCCTGCCGTCCATGAGCCGCTCCCAGGCCGCCTCCTTGGCCGCGTCACCCTTCACCAGGAACGGCTTCATCCCGGCGGTCATCATCGGCCGCCCCAGCGCCACCGACACCAGGATCCCGATCCCGACCGTGCTGCTGACCCCACTGTCCTTGGCCAGCATCAGCCGCGGATCCCCGGACACGAAGCTGAGCACCAGCCCCACGACGTTCACCACCAGGATCAGCCCGGCAAGCCCGTTGACCCGCCGCTCCCTGACCAGACTCCACCCGGTCCGCACGACCGGCACCACACTGCTCCAGGCCAGCGCAGCGAAGGTGCTCATCCCGAACGCGTCCTTGAACACGTAGTACGACCCGAGGGGCACCGCCACGTCCACGAGGAGCGGAGCGAAGGCGTTCTTCCCGGCCTGCTTCGTCTGGTGCTGGTTCGTCGTCATGCCCTCAGCCTGGCCGCCGGGAGGGGTCCGCCAGTAGAAACGATCGTCCGGAGCTACGCATGACAATTGTCAGGCCAGCAGCGCCGGCAACTCCCCCATGTCGGAGAAGAGCCGACCCGCACCGGCGAGCTTGGCGGCCGGCGTCATCGCGGTGAACCCGTACACGTCCATCCCGGCCGCGACGGCCGCCTGCACGCCCAGCGGAGAGTCCTCGACGACCGCGCACCGCCCCGGAGCAACCCCCATCCGCTCGGCGGCGTACAGGAACAGATCCGGAGCGGGCTTCCCCTTCCCCACGTCCTGCGAGCTGAAGATCCGCGCCTCCTCGAACCACCGGTCCAGCCCGGTCGTCCGATGCCCCACCCGAATCCGCTCATGACTCCCCGAGGACGCCACGCAGTACGGCACCCCGTCCTCGGCCAGCTTCGCGAGTACGTCACCGACACCCGCCACGGGCTTCAACTCCCGCTCGAACGCGGCGAACACGCGCCCGTGGAAGACATCGTCGAAGTCCGCCGGCAGCCGTTCCCCGGTGCGTTCCTCGACCAGGTCGTGGACACGGTGCATCGCGGACCCCATGTAGTCACGGATGGAGTCCTCGTACGAGGTCGGATATCCCAGCTCGGTGAGGTAGGCGGCGAGCAGCCGGTTCGAAATCGGCTCACTGTCCACCAGGACACCGTCATTGTCGAAGATCACCAAGTCGTAGCGCATACTCAAGACCCTAAACGCAGGAAACCCCCGCACCAACGGTGCGGGGGTTTCCTAAAGATTGTTCGGCGGTGTCCTACTCTCCCACAGGGTCCCCCCTGCAGTACCATCGGCGCTGTAAGGCTTAGCTTCCGGGTTCGGAATGTAACCGGGCGTTTCCCTCACGCTATGACCACCGAA